>JBDTMK010000090.1:0-10219 GCA_039934315.1 Pyrinomonadaceae bacterium
GCATCGAAAAGATGCCGAAGCTCCAGACGTCCTGCACGATCACCTGCACGGACGGCATGGTCGTCACGACGCAGAGCCCCGAGATCGAGAAGGCCCAGCGCGCGATGGGCGAATTCCTGCTCGCTAATCATCCCCTCGACTGCCCGGTCTGCGACCGCGGTGGTGAGTGCGAGCTTCAGGAAGTGATCTTCGATTGGGGGGACGTCGAGGAGCGATTCACGGAGCGCAAGAACGTCGCCCCGGAAAAATATCTTTCGCCGATCGTGGCGAACGATCCGCAACGCTGCATTCTCTGCAAACGCTGCACGCGTGTCTGCGATGAGTGGATGGGCGAAGATGCCATCGAAGCCGGCAATCGCGGTGTCAATTCCGTGATCGGAACTTACGGCGGCTGGCTGGATTGTTCGCAGTGCGGAAACTGCATCGAGGTTTGTCCGACGGGAACTTTGCTGGACGGTGTATATCGCCACGAAACCCGTCCGTGGGAACTCGAGCAAACCGTCACGACCGACACATACAGCTCCGACGGAATGCAATTATCGATCGGCTCACGAAGCGGATACGTCCACCGTATCGTTGCCCGCGACCGATATGTGAATGGCTTGAACGGCGAGTTCCTCGATGTGAAGGCACGCTTCGCGCACGAATTCGTCAATCACCCCGATAGATTGAAGACGCCGATGATCCGCTACGCGAAAGATGGCAAGCTGATCCCGGCGACGTGGGATGACGCAATCCGTTTTGTCGGCGACAAGCTGGCAGGTTATGGCAGTTCGATCGGTGTGGTCGCGAGCCCGCGTCTAACAAACGAGTCGATTTTCGCTTTGAAGCGTTTCGCAACAGACGTCGCGAAATCGAACAACTTCGCTATATCGGACCGGTATGACCTATCGGCCGTATTCAACAATCTCAGTGCTCCGCTTGCCACGCACAAGGACATCCGCCACGCGGGCACGATCCTTTTAATTGGCGGCGAGCCGGAAGAAGAACAGACGTTTACCGGAAAGCAGATCAGGCAGGCGGTTCGAAACGGCGGTGCAAAATTCATCGTCGTGAACGACACGCCGATTCGAATCACGGCCCAGGCGAGCCAGTTTTTGCACGTCAGCAATAACTCTTACGATGCGTTCGCGGCCGCATTTGCCGATTCAGCAACCAGCGATCTGGCCGGCAAGCTTGGCGTCGAGCTTTCGGAGATCGAAGATTTGCTTCGAACGATCGGTGAGACCGAGGGCGATCTGGTCATCATGATCGGCAGCAACGTTTCCCATGAAGCCCAGGCTGCGATCGCGGCATCGGCCGCGAATTTCGGCTCGGAAACTCGCCGCGTTCTGTTGCAGCCGCTTCCCCTCTACAACAACTCTGTCGGTGCGAATGATTTGGCGGCCGGCAAGAAATCTCTGCTGGATGTGATCAGCAATTCAAAGGCGCTGTTGATTGGGGGGAGCATCGCGGATGCGAGCTTGCTGCAGAACAAAGAGTTCATCGTTGTTCAGGAATTATTTGAGACAGAAACAACGCAGTTCGCCGATGTTGTGTTTCCGGCGACGTCTTTCGCCGAGATGGACGGGACTTTCACGAACAACACCGGGTTCGTCCAGCGCGTTCGTAAGGCGATCGAGCCGGTGCATCAGTCGAAGCCCGACTGGATGATAACAAGCATGCTTGCCAAAGAACTGGGCGTCGACTTTGGATACAACATGTCGGCTTCCGCCGCGTTCAAGGCGGTCTCCGACAACGTTCCGGCATATTCAGGTTTGCGGTATCCGGATCTGAAAGACGAGTCGCGTCCTGTGCAGGTCAAGCATCCGATCAAAAGCGGTGCAGCAAATGGTGCCCTCGACGTTTTGCAAAAGCGGGTCGAATCGCTTCCGAATAATGGCGAAAAGAACACAGTCACTCCGAAAGTCGGACACAAGCTTCACCGCCTGACGACGATGACGAGCAAGACGGCTCAATTTCATCTGCTGGCGCACGGAAATCCAAAGCCGGAGAATTTACTGGTGGCGCCGCTGGAGCAGTTCGAGTTGGACGGCACGTTGAAGACGGAAGATTTAGCGGTGGCCGTTGGAGCAGATGACCGGGCAAACACCGGTGGTCGATAAGTCTGTCTTTTTTTACATGTGTTTCATGGTTGCCGACGGCGGTAACCACCGAATACTCGGAACACACCGAAAAGAGAAGAAGACACGGATGTTTAGTTAGTTTTCTATGGAGTCTCTGATTAAAACGGCATTTCCGTTTATCGTTTACACCGTCGCGGTCTTGATCGCCTTCCAGATGGTGCTCATGATCGTCGCGTATACGGTGCTCGCCGAACGAAAAGTTCTCGGCTGGATTCAGGGCCGTATCGGTCCTAACCGTGTCGGGCCATGGGGCATCCTTCAACCGTTCGCAGATCTCCTGAAGTTCATCTTCAAGGAAGACCTTGTTCCCGATAAATCGACCAAGTTCGTGTACTTTTTAGCGCCGCTGGTCGCGTTGACGTGTGCGTTGCTGCCGATGGTCGTTTACCCGTTCGGCCCGGCGATCACGACCGTCGATTGGAGTTTCTTGCCATTCGGTTTGGGCGAAGGTGTCACGCAGCTGCCACTAACGATCGCGCAGATCGATGTCGGCGTTCTCTTCGTGCTGGGCATCACCTCCGTCGGTGTTTACGGAATCGCATTGGCCGGCTGGTCGTCGAACAGCAAATATAGCTTGATGGGCGGGCTGCGTTCTTCGGCACAGATGATCTCATACGAGCTTGCGATGGGAGCGTCGGTGATCGGCGTTGTCATGCTCGCCGGCACACTGGATTTGAATGGAATAATTTTCGCGCAGATTCACGCACCGATATGGTCGCGTTGGTTCATCATTCCTCAGTTCATTGGCTTCGTCGTTTTCCTTATCTCCGCGTTCGCCGAAACCAATCGTGTTCCGTTTGACTTGCCGGAAGCCGAGACCGAGCTGGTCGCGGGTTTTCACACGGAATACAGCGCGCTGAAATTCGCGCTCTTCTTTATGGCCGAGTACGTGAACATGTTCACCGTCTCGGTAATGTGCACCGTTTTGTTTTTGGGCGGTTGGTATGTTCCGGGGCTTGGACATCTTCTTGAGCCGGGCTCAATTCCATACGCGATCGTGAGCCACGTCGCATTCATCGGCAAAATTTGTGCGTTCCTGTTTTTCTATATTTGGGTGCGCGGGACGCTGCCGAGATTTCGATTTGACCAATTGATGAACTTCGGCTGGAAGTTCCTACTCCCGCTCGCGCTGGCTAATGTTATTTTGACGATCGTGATCGTCTACTTTTTGAATCGGTAGTTTTTAACGCAGGGATCGCAGAGCACGCAGAGAAAGAATCTGGTGCGGTGCTTGGAGTGATCTGAGTTACTTGCGTTCTCCGCGGCCTCCGCGTCGAGAAATTTTTTATGGTCGGATCAGTTCTCTTTTTCCTCTTTGCCGGTTTCGCGATCGCTTGCGCGATATCAACCGTGTACCACAGGAATCCGCTCTATGGCGCGATATCGCTGGTCGGCGTCTTCATTTCGCTGTCCTGCATTTATGTGACGCTCGCCGCCCCGTTTATCGCTGCGGTCCAGGTCCTGGTCTATGCCGGTGCGATCATGGTGCTCGTTGTTTTCGTGATCATGCTTTTGAATTTGGACGAGGACAGACCGCTGAACCGGTTGAGATATCTTTACGGTGTCGGAGGAGGATTAGGCCTGATACTTCTGGTCCAAACGTTCTTTATTTTCTACGCGGTGATGAAGGCGCCACAGCAAGTGGTTAACAATGCTGAGACAGTCGGCAAAACGATGAGCATCGGTCAGGGAATGTACACGGAGTATCTGCTTCCGGTGGAGATCGTCGGTGTGCTGCTTCTGATGGCAGTCATCGGTGGTGTCGTTTTAGCGCGTCGTCTCGCCCAGCCGCAGCTTGCAGTGGTTATCGATAACGAACTCGATGCCCGCGGACTGGAAGAAGAGAAGGACGATTATCGAATCGCAATTTGATCGTCGATCGTGGTTCGTTGATCGTTGCAACTGACCACTGACAACTGACAACTGAGATGGAACCAAGTTTAGCGAGCTACCTGGCACTGTCAGGAATTTTATTTACGATCGGTACGGTCGGCGTTATCTTCAAGCGCAATGCCATCGGGATGTTCATGTGCATCGAGCTGATGCTCAATGCCGTCAATCTGACATTCGTCGCGTTCTCGCGGTATTACGCCGATGTGACCGGACAGCTTTTTGTATTTATGGTGATGTCCGTTGCGGCAGCGGAAGCCGCGGTCGGGCTCGGCATCATCATCATGTTCTTCCGCAATCGGCAGTCGATCGACGTCGATGACGCGAGCATTTTGAAAAACTAGTTTCCGATTTTGGATTTTGGATTGGCTGACCAATTAAATCTAGATCCATACCCAAAATCTTAGATTTTGAATGAGTATCGCTGTCCGACGAGCCACGAAAGACGATGCCGAAAAGGTCGCGGAATACGCGATGAAGCTCGTCGAACAGCATCAGCTGTACGATCGTCTTCGATTCGCTCGCATCGCGACGCTTGACGGCATGAAGTGGTTTTACGGCGGGCAGACGGAAGCAAAGGATGCCGTTGTTTTGGTGGCTGAGCTTGAGGCCCGCGTAGTCGGTTTCGCATACGTGGCGTACGAAGAGACGAATTACGCGGAGTTGGCCGTTAAGGCGGCGCATCTTCACGACATTTACGTCGAGGAAAACGCTCGACGAAGCAGTGCCGGGCAGAAGCTGATTGAGGCCGCGGTCGCCGCCGCGAGAGAGTTCGGTGCTACGAAGCTGATGCTTTCGGTTGCCGCGAAGAATGCCACGGCGCAAAGTTTTTTTGAACACGCGGGATTTGAGATGACGATGCACGAGATGATGCTCGGGTTGGGCTAGGGACGTGCTGAGATAGAGAAGCAAAGGGCCCTTTTTATCAGGTTTTGAACAGTGGAATATCAAAATTCGGATTAGTTGTTTTGCTGGCGTTCGGGTCCACGTTTGCGGAAGCTCAAGTCGTCAGTAGGCCGTGCCTGAAAAAATTCGGACAGCGCGAATGGACGATCCTCGTGAAGGATCTCGACGTGCAAAAGAAGAAACAATTGCTCGATGATCCGGAGCAACGCAGGACTCAGGCGGATGGTATTCGACAGTTGCTCGCGCTTGCATGTGAGGCAGAGAGCCTTGGGATCACGAAGGAGAAACTGGTTGCTCTGGAGCTCACGAACATTCGATCCGAGACGATCGCGGTCGATTACGATAGAAGGTTCAAGAAGGGCGCAGATTACGTGCCCTTCAGTCGGATCTCGGACGCTCAAATAGCCGCGTTCTATTCGAACCCGGCAAAAGTCGCGGAATCGGAAATTTTTGTAAACGTAAAGGTCGAGACCGTACAAGCGTCGAATCCGGATATGGCTGGCCGGGTGATCACTGACGATGAAAAGAAAGAGGCGAAGACGCTGTTCGCGAAGATCAAGATCTCTGAAAAGGCGGCCGCTGTTCTTGGGGAACCTTTCCGGTCGGCAGCTGAGCTTAAAGTGAGGATGCAGCAAGCACAATATCTTGCTCGTCTCGCTTCTGAGTCACTCGCCAACGAGATTTCTGTGAGCAATGCCGAGGTGGCCGAGTACATCGCGGAGCATCCGGAGCTCGATACCTCGGTCAAAAAGGTAACCGCCGAAAAACTGCTTGCACGGGCAAAGGCCGGCGAAGATTTTGCAAAACTCGCCGATGAGTTTACCCAGGATCCGGGTAATGATCGCGAGGGAAAGAAGAACGGCGGTCTTTATGCGGACGTTCCTGTGGGTGTGATGGTCCCGTCGTTTGAGAAAGCGGCACTCGCTCTCGAACCCGGCCAGATATCTCCCGGGCTGGTGGAAAGCGATTTTGGATATCACGTGATCAAGCTTGAAAAGAAAACCGCCGATGGTCAGAAATATGACGTCAGACATATTCTGATCGCGACGACAGTAAAGGATCCGGAAAACCCCGGCGGCCGCGAAGTGCCGGCGACAGTTTGGGTCAGAAGCAAACTCGAGACGGAACGGGATGAGGCATTGCTTGACAGGATCGTCTTTGAGAACCAGATCGTTGTCGAAGATTACAAGCCCGTGACAGCGGCTGCGGCTCCGCCAAAGCGAGTCGTAAAAAAGAGGCTCAAGTAGCTGGTGCTGCAGCAGACTCAGTACCGATTAAGTAATGGTTGAAAATAACCTTTTAAGTATTATCATTTTCGCTCCGCTCGCGGGTGCGGTGATCAACTGGCTGATCGGCGGGGCTCTCAAAGACAAGCCGTACAGCGAAACGTTTAGCGGACTTGTGGCGTGCGGTACGATCGCGATCTCAACGATCGTTGCGTTCATGCTGGCGTTCGGCATCGGCACGTCTCACCCCGGCGCCCTGGTCGGCGATCAGCCCGTCCTCGATCACATCTGGACATGGGTGCAGGTCGCGGGTTTCCGCGCGGACTTCGCCCTTGGCATGGACCGGCTGTCCGGCATTTACGCTTGCTTCATCACTTTCGTCGGCCTTCTTATTCACATCTTCGCCACGGGCTACATGCACGGCGACAAGGGCTTCTATCGCTTTTTCGCGTATCTGAATCTGTTCATGTTCTCGATGCTGACGCTCGTGCTGGCCGATAACTTCCTGCTGATGTTTGTCGGTTGGGAAGGCGTCGGGCTCTGCTCATACCTGTTGATCGGCTACTACATCAGGCGGGATGAAGCTCGGCGCGCAGCGAAAAAAGCGTTCGTCATGAACCGTATCGGCGACTGGGGTGTGCTGATGGGAATTTTTCTCGTCTTCACTCTCACCGGCTCGATCTCGTTCTATGACAAGTCGGTGGACGGAACGCAGGTCGCGAGTGCTCTGAACATCTTTGCCGGAATGGGCACCGAGGCTTTTGGCTGGGGAACGATCTTCGCGGGTGGGATAACATCCGTCGCCATTCTCCTATTTATCGGTGCGACCGGAAAATCGGCGCAGATACCGTTATTCACATGGCTTCCGGATGCGATGGCCGGCCCGACACCGGTTTCGGCTTTGATCCACGCAGCGACGATGGTCACCGCCGGCATTTACATGGTAGTGCGGTGCAATGCGATCTATCAAAACGCACCGACGGCGATGTTCGTCGTGGCGATGATCGGCGCGGCAACTGCGATCTTTGCCGCAACTATCAGCCTCGCCCAAAACGACATCAAGAAGGTTCTCGCATACTCGACGGTTTCGCAGCTTGGATACATGTTCCTCGCGTGCGGTGTCGGTGCATTCATCGCGGCGATCTTTCACGTCATGACGCACGCGTTCTTTAAGGCGCTTCTGTTCCTCGGTTCGGGTTCGGTCATTCATGGAATGCATCACGAGCAGGACATGCGCCGGATGGGAAATCTTCGCAAGTACATGCCGATCACGTTTATCGCGATGATGGCCGGATGGCTCGCGATTTGCGGAATTCCGATCTGGGCAGGCTTCTTTTCGAAGGATGAGATCCTTTACAGGACATTCGCCGCACCCAATCTGCCTCAGCCATGGAATTACATCCTCTGGGGAGTAGGACTCGTGACCGCGGTTCTGACGGCCGTCTATATGACACGCATGATGTGGATGACGTTCTTCGGCACCGAGCGTTTCCACGAAGCTTTGCCCGATGCGTCACATCACCAGGATCCGGCCCACGCGGAAGAAAATGCGCTCGCGCTCGGCGACGCTCACGACGGTTCATCGCACGGAATACCCGACGGAGTGCACGATTCGGCTCATGACGATGACGACGAAGAGCATCACGCCCTCGCTCCGGATTTCCGCCCGCACGAATCGCCGTGGACGATGACTGTGCCGTTAATTGTTCTCGCTGTGCTTTCGACCGTCGGCGGCCTCGTCGGAATTCCATACGCGATGAGTTCCTTGTTCGGCGCAGGAAACGTTAACGTCTTTGAGCGAACGCTTGAACCGGTCATTGCAAAAGTTGGGAAAGCAAACGAGCATTCAGCTCCGACTGCGAAACCGCATGCGTCCGCCTCCGGTTCGGCTTTGAAAGATCCCCATGCGTCCAGCGAGGCTCCGAAGCTTGGCGGTGAAAACGCTGAAGTTCACACGGAGCACGACCCTGCGGCAATATCACAGGAACGAACGCTCGCCGGTCTGTCTGTGTTGTTAGCGGTGCTGGGAATTGGTATCGGCTGGATGGCGTTTGGAAAAACGCCGCTTCGAAAGATGCCTCGCATCCTGGAACAGAAATGGCGCGTCGACGAGTTTTACAATGGCTACATCGTCGATCCATTGACTAGCCTTTCCCGCGAAGGTTTATGGAAAGGATTTGATCTCGGCTTCATCGATGGCGTCGTGAACGGTATCGGTTATTTTGTTACCGAGGTCGGCAAAGGACTGCGACAGGTGCAAGTTGGATTCGTGCGAACCTACGCAGCGATCATTTTGCTCGGTGCTCTGGTGGTGCTCGGATATTTCATTTATTACGGTTTGAAGTTAGTTGGATAGTTCGTTGATCGTGGATCGTTGTTCGTAGGGCGCTATCCTACCAACGATCCACGAACAACGATCCACGAACAAAGCGATGGATTTTATTTCTGAAAACCTTTTGACGATCCTGATTCTGTTTCCGGTCTTCGGTGCGGCAGCGACGTTTGCGTATCGGATATTGTGGAAGCAGGAAGGTCAGCTGAAATGGATCACGCTGGGCTTTACGATCGTGAATTTTCTGCTGTCGCTCCTGCTTTTGATCAACAAAGGCGGTACACCCGCAAGCGGCTTCTTTTTTGAGCAGAACTTCTCCTGGATCAAAGCGATCAACAGCAACTTTCACTTTGGCGTCGATGGATTGAGTCTCTGGCTCGTGATCCTTACGACATTCATCATGCCAATCGCGGTCGTCTCGACCTGGCACTCGGTCGAGAGGCGGGCGACGGCATTTTACATGTTTCTGCTCCTTCTCGAGTCGGCAATGATCGGCGTCTTTGTGTCCCTCGATCTGCTCGTCTTTTATCTCTTCTTCGAAGCGTCACTGGTTCCGATGTTTTTCCTGATCGGTATCTGGGGCGGCCAGAACCGCATCTATGCAGCAGTGAAGTTTTTTATCTTCACCATGCTCGGCAGTTTGTTAATGCTGGCGGCGATAATCGCGCTCTATTATTTGCATGCTGATGCGACCGGTATCGGAACATTCGATTACGTTACTCTTCTGAATTCCCTGCGACTCGGAAACTTGGTATTTGCGGATTCAACCGGAACACTTCTATTTCTCGGATTCGCACTCGCCTTCGCGATCAAAGTTCCGCTTTTCCCGTTTCACACCTGGCTGCCCGATGCTCACACCGAAGCCCCGACAGCAGGCTCGGTGATCCTCGCCGCAGTTCTTTTGAAAATGGGGACCTACGGTCTCATGCGTTTCAACTTTGCGCTGTTTCCTGAAGCAAGCCGCGACTTCGCTCCGGTGTTTATCGTTCTTGCCATCATCGGCATCATCTACGGGGCCCTTGTCGCGATGGTCCAGCCTGACGTTAAACGCCTCGTCGCGTATTCGTCTGTAGCTCACATGGGGTTTGTGATCCTCGGAATGTTCTCGTTCACCGAATGGGGAATGCAGGGCGCACTTTATCAAATGTTGAGCCACGGCGTTTCTACAGGCGCACTGTTCCTGCTGGTTGGATTCATTTACGAACGCCGCCATACGCGACAGATCTCCGACTTCGGCGGTCTCGCGAACGTGATGCCGCTCTACGCAACGATCTTTGTCTTCACCGCGATGTCCTCCGTTGGGCTGCCGTTCCTGAACGGCTTCGTCGGCGAGTTCCTGATCATGATCGGCATGTGGAAGTCTTCGGCCCTTGCCATCACGGCAACGACGAATTGGAATTACATCGCGACGATGCTCGCGGGCACGGGAGTCATATTCGCGGCGGTATATCTGTTATGGATGATCCAGCGGGTGTTCTTTGGCAAGGTCACCAATGAAAAGAACCGTTCGCTGGCTGACCTTAGCTGGCGTGAGATCGGACTGATCGCACCGCTGCTTTTTCTGATGGTTTACATGGGCGTTTATCCAAAGCCTTTTCTCGCCCGGTCAGAGCAATCGGTAAAGGCGATACAAGAGCGGGTCGTGCACCAGGCCGGCGGAACGGTCGATCATGCACAGATGGAACCGGCGATAGATAAGTAGTTTGAGTTGTTTTGAGCGGGGGATGCCCCACTCTTAA
>JBDTMK010000091.1:0-10182 GCA_039934315.1 Pyrinomonadaceae bacterium
ATCGTGAATTCCACCAGCGCTGCTTTGCCCGCGATCTTCTCGGCCCCGAGCGCCCAGCCGGAGAGAAGTATCTGCTTCGGATCGGACGGGTAACGAGCGATTACGCGAAACGCGGAGACAGGAGATGTCGAGACTGTCTCTTGTCTCCCGTCTCCTGTCTCCTGTCTCAGGATTTCAAACGCCGGACTATTTTCAAACCAAGCAATCGATTGACGCGGCATCGCCTTGGCGATCGGGTGCGTAGTGTCGAGCTCGGTGCGAAGGATCGAGCCGGGGATGAAAAAGTCTTTTCGGTTTAGACCGCGCGTCACATCTTTCACCGGAAGATTGAACTGCTCGATCGCGAAGTTCGACGAGCGGTTGAGAAAAACCAGTGTCCCGCCGTTCTCGACAAACTTCTTCAAATTTTCGACGCCTTCTTTTCCAATACCACCGGTGTACTCATCAGGTATCGAGCCCTTCGGATAGCCGTTGAGAATCTGGTTGGGCGACTGGTCGGGGAAGATGATCGAACCGAATTGTTTAAGATTTTCCGATCTAATATCTGCGTTGGAAATTGAACTGTTTGGTGAGGTACAACGGCTGCGGTAGCCGTGCCGTTGTGAATTGACGGCAAACCATCTCGTCCAGCCCTCATCCATTGACGGAACCCGAGAACGATAGATCGCGTCGCTCAGTTGATCAGGTGTTCCGCCGCACAAACCGCCATCTGTACCGTAGCCTTGCCCAACACTCGTTTTGAAAATGAAGTTCTTAAAGATTGGTACCGCTTCGACATTCATTAAAAGCGTTAATGTGTGTCCTGTAACGTCATACGGCTGTATCGGATTTCCTTTCTCGTCTCTTAAGTCCGGATATTTTTGCCGTTCCAAAAGTGCTTTGGCAAAATCTCTGTACGGTTGGGCCATGGGAATGACGATCGCACCTTTATCGTATTTTGTTTTGTCAGCCTCAAACTCAGCTGCTTCTTTAGTTTCAACTCCGCCACGTCTTAACACATCAACTAATTCCTGTCGGCGAAAATAGTTAGCAGGGATCATTGAGCCCGGGCTCACCTTTTCCAATGGCAAAACGTATGCAAACAACTCGCCATTCTTCCTCGGTCGCACCGCCTCCTTTCCGATCTGATAAAACCTGAACAGCCACTTTTCCCGGTCGTTCGCGGCGTTATTGAGCAGGCTAAACGCTGCGGTGCTCATGTATCGCGTGATGTCACCAATGTGCCATTCGCCGCCTTTCCACACGGGCCCGAAGTTAGCTGACTCGACGCGGGCGTCGTAGCCTTCTCCGCCGCGGATGTCTTCCCATTTGACGATGATGGGAGTCGCGAGCTTTGCTGATGCCGTCTCGCTCAAAATGCGCACACCGCCGTGGTAATGCGAATACGCTCGTGCCGGGGTCCAGGCATCGTAGGTCGAGTTAGTCGTTATACCTTGCAAACCCTGTTTGCGAAGATCGGCGGCCATAGCGTTGCCGAGCTCGGTATATCCCTCGACGATCTGCTTCGGGACGTTCGGCTCGACGGGCTGCATGTACGGCGGGAGGAAAAGGCGTGAGCCATACTCGCCCTGTTGATGTATGTCGTTGACGATCTGCGGATGCCAGACGTTGTGAATTTTGTCGACAGTGAGCTGCGTCTCGACCTGCGTGAACGCGTACCAGTCGCGGTTGTCATCGTGGCCGACGTACTTGTTATAGAGCTCGGGCGGATCAGTGCCTTCAAACTTTGTTCCGAGCGTTTTGTCGTACCAGTTTTTGACGATGTCGACGCCGTCGGGGTTCAAACTTGGTACGAGTAGGATGATCGTGTTATCGAGGATCTTTTTGATCTCGGGCTCACTGCTCGATGCAAGACGGTGCGCGATCAGCATAGATGACAATGTCGAACCGACCTCATCCGAATGAATGCCGCACGTGATGAGAACGATCGTCTTGCCTTGGGCGATCAACTTCTTCGCTGCAATGTCATTGGATTTGAACGTTCTCGGATCCGCAAGCTTCGCATTGATCTGCTTATACTTTTCGAGATTTTTTAGATTCGCGGGACTGGAGATCGTCGCGTAGACGAAGGGAGCGCCCATTGTCGTCTTACCGATCTCCTCGAACATTACCCGATCGCTCGCGGCGTCGAGCTTCTGGAAATAATCGACGATGCTCGTCCAGCTCGCGAGCTTGCGATCATCACCCGGTGTGAAGCCGAGCGTGTCTTTAGGAGTGGGGATCTGCGCAATAGCGACGATGCTGAGCGCGATGATTAAACCGCAGAGACGCAGAAACGGAAAAAGGAAGTTCATTTTTTTCATGGTGAAGAATATCGTCGGACCATTATAAACAACTTGCGACACGAGTCAGAGTCGCGAGCGGTAGCGACCCGGTCGCCCGAGTTGCGACGGCGGAATATGGAGTTCGGATTCAAATCTCTGGCAAAGCCAATCCTCAATCCGAAATCCGAAATCCGCAATGCAGTGACCCGGTCGCTACCGCTCCCGGTTCTGACAAGAGGATCCGCTGCGAGCAGTGAGACTCACGGCTACGTGGACGGTACCTAACAGAAACGAACGACGAACCACGAACGACGATCCCGGGCTGCTTTGCCTTTTTCATTACACCAATGTAAATTCCAATGCAGAACTTTCCCGTTTTACCTGCATCGTACTGACGTCGCCCTCAGCCGGAGGCGCGATGAGACAACAACAACCAGGAGGCCTTTTTTCGGATGAAGAATCCTTTTCTCGAGAACTTCCGTCCATATATTCCGGACTCGTCGAATCTTCGTGAGCTGACGGTCTTCCCACTATTGGTCGGCACACTGCTCGGCATCGTTTTCGGAGCATCGTCACTCTACCTCGTACTCAAGACGGGATTGACCGTGTCGGCTTCGATCCCCGTAGCGGTCATCGCGATCACGTTGTTTCGCGTTCTGTCGAAGTTCGGAATGCGCGATGCGACGATACTCGAAGCGAACGTGATGCAGACAGCGGGCTCGGCGGGCGAATCGATCGCGTTTGGTATCGGCGTAACGATGCCGGCGATTATGATCCTCGGCTTCGATCTCGATCTGACGCGAGTGATGCTCGTCGCGATCATGGGCGGATTGCTCGGTATCCTGATGATGATCCCGCTACGCCGGGCACTGATCAGGGACCAGCACGGCTACTTGAAATATCCGGAAGGCACCGCATGCGCCGAGGTGTTGAAGGCCGGTGCTTCGAAGGAATCTCGTGAAGCTTCGCACGAAGGGAACACCTCGGACACGGACGACGCCGCGCTCCAGGGCGGAAAGATCATCTCGATCGGATTTGCCATCGGTTTCATTTTCAACAGTCTGATGCAGGTGTTCTCGTTCTGGAAAGGAACCCCGACCAAAGTATTCAGCGATACGACGTTCAAGGGCGGATCGGTTAGCCTCGCCAATGATCCGACACTGCTCGGCGTCGGCTACATCATCGGGCCGCGGATCGCCGGATTGATGATGGGCGGCGGCATCCTGTCGTACCTCGTTTTGATACCGATGATCAAGTTCTTTGGCGGGATGATGACGACGCCGGTCGCACCCGAACTCACGCACACGATCGCGGAGATGGACCCGGATGGCGTTCGTGGTGCATACGTTTTGTACATCGGCGCCGGCGCGGTAGCGATGGCTGGGATCATCTCGCTTGCACGCAGCCTTCCGACGATCGTTCATGGACTGAAAGGCGGTCTCGCGGATCTTCGCGGCGGGTCAAAAGGAGAGAATGGTGAAGGCGTTCCGCGAACGGACCGCGACCTTTCAATGAAATGGGTGGTCGTCGGTGTCATCGCACTCGTCGCGGGAATCATGCTCTTCCCGCAGCTCGGGCTAAGCGTATTTCAGCGTCCGTTCGTCTCGTTCTTCGGCGCGATCCTGATAATTTTCCTCGGATTTCTATTCGTAACTGTCTCGTCACGACTGACGGGCGAGGTTGGTTCGTCTTCGAATCCGATCTCCGGAATGACGGTCGCGACGCTGCTCATAACGTCTCTCGCGTTCCTGCTTCTCGGGTGGACCGCGGCCGATCCGTATTTTATTACGGCTCTTTCTATCGGCGGCATCGTCTGTATCGCCGCATCGAACGGTGGTACGACATCGCAGGACCTGAAGACGGGATTCTGGGTCGGAGCAACGCCGAAGAATCAGCAGATCGCGATCCTTGTGGGTGCCCTCGCATCGGCGCTGGTGCTGGGTTACTTGCTTATCGTCCTCAATAACAATGAGACGTATTACCAAAAGATCGATCCCGCATCGCCGGTCGCGACGGCGCAAATAACCGAAGACAAGCTCTTCAAACAAGGCGGGCAGTTTCAGGCGGAGCACATCACGAACGGTAAATATAAAGGCTTCGATACGAATACGTATCGCGTTTGGCAAAACACCGATCCGCAGTCGGGCCAGGTCGGCAAGTATCTCGTCGACATGCAGGGTAAGCCCGCATATTTTGTCGACCCCGGCATCAACGGGATTCTCAAGAAGGACGACGACGGAAAAGAGTTGACTCGCTACGATGCTCCGAAGGCGACACTGATGAGCTACATCATCAAGGGCGTGCTTGGGCAGAATCTGCCCTGGGGCCTTGTGATCCTTGGTGCGATGATGGCCGTCGTTCTGGAAGTGTCGGGCGTTCCATCGCTCGCCTTCGCGGTCGGTATCTATCTTCCGCTCTCGACGTCGGCGCCGATCTTTATCGGCGGAATTGTTCGCTATGCGGTCGACAAATTCCTGAAGCGAAAACTTGCGCGAAGGAATCTGACCGAAGAGCAGATCATAGCCGAAACGGACAAGTCGAACGGCGTCCTGCTTGCGTCTGGTTACATTGCGGGCGGTGCGATCGCAGGAATCCTGATCGCGGTCTTTGCGGTTGTCCCTTGGCTAAAGGAGGTTCAGGACAATTTCGGGGATTGGGCAAAGATCAGCAATCCGTTCTTCGACGCAGGTGCGGGCGGTTGGTCGGATGTTTTGGCCCTAATACCGTTCATCATTTTGGCGGTATTTTTGTATTTCGTTGGCCGTGAGATGCTGTTAAGAGGCAAAGGCGCGAACGATGGGGAACCGGCGGACGCCACGGAGGTTCGCGAGAGCAATCTATAATTGTTGTGGATTAGCGCAGAGACCGCGGAGATCGCAGGGCAATTCTTATGAAACCCCACTGATCTCCGCGGTCTCTGCGTTGAAAAAATCTCTTCCCTAACTCAGAACGGACACGCTATAATCCCAATGGCGTGTCCTTTCCACGTTGGACATCAGTTCGACGACAATCTTACCAATTTAGGTTTTTCATCTCGGAGTAATAATTGATGCGTGCAGTGTTCTCGAAGATCCTTTTGATCGTCTGCGTTCTTTCGACTTCTCTTGTCGCCGGTCACGGATGCTCGACCCCCGAGTCAAAGGCGGCGGAAGCCGCTAAAACTACGGCGGCGCGGACAATCGCACCGAGCGCGGAACCGTTCGGCGGCGGAGCAACGATCGACATCAAGCCGAATTCGCCCGCGGACACGGTGCGCGTGTTCTACGGGCATTTGCGTGAGAAACGATTTCGAGAAGCCCTCTTTCTGACGAACCTCCGGCCGGCGATCGAAGGCCTTACCGATTCCGAATTGAAAGAATTTCAAGTCGATTTCGAAACGATAGCGCAATATGTTCCGGCTCAGATCAAGATCAATGGCGAGATCATCTCCGGCGACAACGCGACCGTGACGGCAAAGCTTCCGAACAAAGACCTCGACAAGGAAGAGATACAGGAGATCAAACTGCGGAAGAACGGCGATGTCTGGGTCATCCTGACCGTCGACGAATCCGCAGAAAAGAAGATCAAACAGCAAGGCAAGAACTATTTCCGGGAGCTTCGCATCGAGACCCATCAGGACGAGACCCGCGAAATGCTCGACAGGGTCGCCAAAGCGCAGATTGCGTTTGCTGCACTGAATCAGGGCCTTTACGGCGACATGGACGCATTGATAAATGCAAAATTCCTTCCTGAGGATATTCGTTCCAGCGAGTCGACCGGCTACACGTATGCGGTATCCGTTTCGGATGACCGAAAGACTTATTCGGCATCGGCGGTGCCTGCTGTTTACGGAAAGTCGGGAAGGCTTTCATTCAGTGTCAAGCTCGATGCCGACAGGCAAGCGCGCCTCACCAGCCGCGATGAGGGTGCCAGGAAAGCGAAATGATGGAAGGCTTCAGCCATTGAACGTTTAATTTTATACGGAATTCAGATTCCGTTTTTG
Source organism: Pyrinomonadaceae bacterium (assembly GCA_039934315.1). GTDB lineage: Bacteria > Acidobacteriota > Blastocatellia > Pyrinomonadales > Pyrinomonadaceae > OLB17. Next base: position 6,247 of record JBDTMK010000091.1, read on the forward strand.
TCTCACCGAACCCTTAGGACTCTCCGAATCTCCAATTGAAGGTGGTCCCCCATGTTAAGAGAATTAGTTTCCAAGTTCAGTGTGTCGTGGATCGAGAGACGAGCTGCCATACGTAAAAAGTTTGAGGTTCCGGTCAAGGTCTGCTTTGCTCCCGGAAAGAACCCGCACAACGTTACCACCTCCTGCGACGAGTTGTTCCTCTCAGGTGAGACAGTAGACTTAAGCGAAAGTGGCATTGCATTTGTCGTTTCTTCCATCCGCATAAAAGAGAAATACCTTGTCGGCCAGGAGCGCGTCCTGAATGTCGAGATGGAATTGGCCGGAAAGAAGGTCAGAATGCGGGTGCTTGGAAAACGCTATGAGCGTGTCGGCATCCATGCGTCGACCGAACGATATGTTGTCGGTGCGGCGATCGACGACATGAGTCCTGACGACCGGCAAAAATACGAGTTCTTTCTGCGAAACGGAAACAAGCTTTTAAAAACCGCGGCAGTGCCCGCGTTCGAAATGGGCGTCGCAGATTAGTAACCGGATCTTCCCTAAGTACCGAAGGGGCGAGGTAATTTAGCCGAGGCCAACGGCCCGGGTCATCGTATTTAGAATGAAAGCCGTAACGCGGCGGAGTAAATTTCTTACTCCGCCGCGTTTCGGCTTTTAATATGCGCGTCCCAGTTGGCAAAAGGCACCGAAACAAATTTAGTCCACCAGAACCGTTACCCAGAGGCGACCTTTCTTTTCTTTCGTCGCTCCCTGGTTTAACTTTGCAGATATGAAAGACTTAGTTCGAATCGGCATCATCGGTACCGGGTTTGCACGCAGAGTGCAGATACCGGCGTTTCAGTCGTGCGAAAAAGCGCAAGTTGTTTCGATCGCCAGCGCGAGCCTCCCGAACGCGAGATCAACGGCGGAAGAATTTGGTATCGAGCACTTCACCGATAATTGGCGCGAAACCATTTCGAGGGAAGATGTCGATCTCGTCTGCATCACGACACCGCCAAAGTTCCACCGCGAGATGACGCTGTTCGCAATCGAGAACGGGAAGCATGTCCTGTGCGAAAAACCGATGGCAATGGATGCGGGTGAAGCACGCGAGATGACTGACGCGGCGAAAGGCGCGGGCGTTATTGCATTGATCGATCACGAGCTCAGATTTCAACCCGGCCGCATGCGGGCTTACGAGATGATCCGAGAAGGAGCGATCGGGAAGATCCGTCATGCGAAATGTCACTTTCAGGCACCGCATCGCGGCGATCTGAACATTCCGTGGAACTGGTGGTCGGACATCGAACAAGGTGGCGGAGCGCTTGGCGCAATAGTGTCGCACGTCATCGATTCATTTCACTGGTTTCTTGACGCGCAGATCTCGAGCGTATTCTGCCAACTCCAAAGTCAGATCAAGAAGCGCACGGCACCCGATGGATCGCTGCGCGAGGTTACCAGCGATGACGAATCGTTGATGATCCTGCGTTTTGGGGATGGTGCTCTTGTCGAGGATGCAACCGGCCTTGTCTCGGTTTCAATGACCGAGTATCCGAAATACAAGCATCGAGTCGAGTTTTATGGAACTAAAGGCGCGCTCGCAGTCGAAGCCCGAGGCGAACTATTTCTTGCGAAGCCCGTCCCGGATACGGAGTGGCAGGAAGTCGGTGTCGATTTCGGAGACGCCATTCCCGGCGTTCCGGACACGGGATTCTCGAGTGGGTTCACGGAGTTCGCGCCGAAGATCATTGAGGCACTCCTCCGCGGCGAGACTGTGGTCGAGAACGCGGCGACGTTCGAAGACGGATGGGAGATCCAGAAAGTTCTCGATGCAGCTCGGGAGTCGAATGCGTCGCGGTGTGCTGTTGCCTTGAAGTAGGCCGAAGAAAAGTTCTTGTCGCCAAAGGCGACTCACATGTAGCCCTAGGAAGTCGCCGATACGAGGATGCGTTTGCCGAAAGCGATGAAGATGCAATAGGAGCACCTGCACTCTACTTCATATATCTATCCAGAAAATCGGCGACGAGCGGATAAAGCTCTAGCCGATTTTCTAGTTTAGAAATTCCGTGTCCCTCGTCGTTGTAAAGTTTGTATTCGACGACCGCGCCGCGGTCCTTGAGCGCTTTAACGACCTGCTCGGCTTCGGTGTATGGAACACGCGGATCGTTCTTTCCCTGGATAACAAAGAGGGGCGTTTTTATGCGGTCGATCTTTTTGATCGGCGAGATCGCGCGTAAGAAATCGATGTCGCGGTCGAGCATTCCGTACTCGACCTCCCGCTGACGCCGGCGGTAGCCGGATGTATTTTTGAGAAAGCTTTCCCAGTTAACGATACCGACGGTGTCGACCGCGGCCGCCCACAGCTCTGGATAGAGCGTGATCGCGGCGAGGGTCATGTATCCGCCGTAGCTTCCGCCGGTGACGGCAATGCGTTTCGGATCTGCACTGCCTTTTGTCGTCAACCATGTGACGGCGTAGGCGAGATCTTTTACCGAATTCTCACGGTTTTTGACGTCGTCGAGATGCGTGTAGACTTTTCCGTAGCCGGTAGAGCCGCGGACATTCGGTGCCAGCACAGCGTAGCCGCGCGAAAGATAATATTGGTAAAGCGGATTGAAGCCCGGGCGTTCCTGGCCTTCGGGACCGCCGTGAACGCTGACGATGACGGGCAGCATCGACTTCGGAGCCGACACCGGCTTGTAATACCACGCACTAACGTCTAGTCCATCGAAGCTCTTGAACTTGATCAGCTCGGGTGCGACGAACGACTCCTGCGGAATGCCGGCGCGGTCGCTGTGAGTAACCTGCGTCAACCCGCGTGTCTTTAGATCGTAGATCCAGATGTCACCGTTGTGTTTTGCCGAGCTGAACGAAAAGGCGAGCTTCGTCTGGTCTTTCGACAACGTCATTCCGCCGACGATGCCGCGTTCAGGAAGAGTATCGATCCGTTCCGCAGTCTTCGCGATCGTCGCGATCAATGGCTTGCCGCCGGTCTCCACTTTGCGCAGCCAGATCTCCGAGAAGCCTTCGCGGTTCACCGTATACGCGATCACGCTGCCGTACGTCTGCATTTCTACGTCCGAAACATCCCACGCGGCTTCGTGAACGATCTTCGTTCCGAGGTTCGCTTCGCTCCAGTCATCGCCGGCAGCGTTTTTCTTTCGCATTTGTGCAAGCCCTTGGAAATCGCGCTTATCGTTCGTCGTGAAAAGCAGTCCGTCGGCGAGAAAGCGTACGTCGCCGAATTCTGACGCGTCGCGGTGCGGAGTCAGGTGGACCTCTTTCTTGCTCTCGACGTCGAGGAGATAAAGATCGTTATCGAGGCTCTTCTCGATCCCGTCGCGTGAGACCACTAGTTTTTTTCCGCTGTCGTTCACCGCCGCGACAGCGACGTTGCCGTCATATTGGTAAAGCAGCTCCTCCTTTCCGGTCGCGATGTCCATCGAATACACATCGAAAAACGTGCGATTGCGTTTGTTCGACGTGTAGTAGATCGTTTTGCCGTCGGAAGAAACTTCGGCGAAGTTATTTCGAACTTTCGGATCGTTCGTCAACGGTCGTACGCCGCTGCCGTCGGTCTTCATCCAAAAGAACTGCGTATTCTCGTCGCCGCCCCGAGCCTTGCCAAAGATCAAGCCCAAGCCATCCGGAAGCCAGCGGACAAAACCAATGTTGTCGTCGTAGCTCGTAATTTTCTGAGTCTGGCCCGAGGGAAGTTCGATCGTCCAAACCTGCGAAGTGCCGGAAACATTCGTGAGATAAGCGATGCGTTTACCGTCAGGCGAAAACGACGGTGAGCCGGCGGATCTTATGTTCAGATACTGCTGGATCGTGTAAGGCTGAGCGGAAACAACGAACGATGAAAAGATCAGAACGACGAACGCGAGCACGGACTTCATGATGAGTTCTCCCAAAACGAAAATTGGATAATGACTTGTCCGCCATTATCCAATAATC
>JBDTMK010000092.1:0-10150 GCA_039934315.1 Pyrinomonadaceae bacterium
AGCGCGACGACACCCGCATCGCCGAATCCCGTGACCAAATCGCTTCGCGGCGGCAGGGTCATAGAGAAAATGTTGATCGAGGGAGCAAAGCAGGTAAAGAACCTTAGGCAATTCGATTTCGACCTCGCGATAGATTTCCAGGGCCTTCTGAAATCCGGAATGATCGCCAAGCTCTCCGGTGCAAAAATTCGCTGGGGATTTTCGCGTGAGGAGCTTCGCGAACCGGCGGCGCGGATGTTCTACACGGACACAGCAAAGATCTCCAAAAAGGCTCACGTCATCCGCCGAAACCTCGCGCTAGCGCATGCAGCGCTCGGCCTGCAGTCACAACCTGACGAACTCGCCTTTCCAATCTACACAACTGACGAACATAAGAACGAAGCGGAAGCGACCGCCGGACGCGTCGGTTCAAACTTTGCCATTTTGAATCCGGCTGGGGGCTGGGTTACAAAGCTCTGGCATGCGGAAAAATACGGGAGGGTCGCGGACCTGTTATGGGACGAATTCGGCATTGAGTCGATCGTCGTTGCAGGTCCGACCGAATCCGGGCTCGCATCCGAAGTTCTCGCAGCGAGCCACTCAGGCAAAACGATCCTCGCTGAACCTAGCTTGAAAGAATTCTACGAACTCGCAAAGCGTGCGCGGGTCTATATCGGCGGCGACACGGGACCCACCCATCTCGCGATCGCCGCGGGGGCTCCGGTCGTCGGGGTATTCGGGCCGACCGAATGGTGGCGAAACGGGAGTTTGAATCCGAAAGACATTTGCGTGGAGCGACTCGACATAGGTTGTCGGATCGACTGCCATCGACGGACATGCTCAAACTGGATATGTATGGATATCGGCCCGGAAACGCTTTATGAAGCTGTTCGCGTAAGGCTCGAGTCCGAGCAGGCGACCACGGCAGCCGAGAGCTAAAATATTGCTTTAGGCGGACTGATTTGAGCTATAATCTGGAAAACAAGCGAAGCAGCGGTCGGACACCTCCTGGAAATTCCTTGTTGTTTGTTATGAAACTTTCCCGTGTAAAATTGCTCTTCATCGCTGGGCTGATCGCAATTTTTTCGATCACACTGCTCGCCCAGAAGAACAGCAATGCATCGCCCAAACCGACTCCATTCATCGATGGCGAAACTCTTACGTACGAAGGCAAGATCAGCAAGATTATCCGAGGTATCGCCGTTGCGGATCTGACCTTCACGCTTCAAAAGGATCCTAAAGGCGAAGACTATGTGGTTAAGGCTGAGGCCAAATCAAAGGGCTCGTTGCTAAAGCTCTTTCGATTTAGCTTCCTCCAGGAAATGCAGAGCAACATCGACTCGGAGGACTTCCGGGCGACACGCACCGTAAAGCACGACGTTCAAAAAGAAAGGGTACGAAACAGCGAAGCTATTTTCGATTATCGTGAGCGGCGAGTTACGTATGTCGAAACCGATCCAAATGAACCGATGCGGCCACCGCGTCGGATCGCATCCCAGATCGACGACGTCAGCCATGATCTGATCTCGGGCCTGTACAGTATGCGGCTGCTGCCGCTTTCAGTCGGGAAATCTTTTCGAATGTCCATCAGCGATTCCGGCCTCGTCTTCGACATTCCAGTGCGCGTGACCGGCCGTGACCAACAAAGAACTATCTTCGGAAAGCTGTGGTGTTTTCGCGTCGAGCCTCAAGTGTTCGGGCCAAACCGCCTCATCGAACGCGAGGGTGACATGACGATCTGGATAACAGACGACGTTCGTCGATTACCTGTTCGCTCGGTCATCAACTCGCCGTACGGCAAGATCGATATCCGGCTCAAAAGTGCGAAAAACCTTCGCTAATATAGGCCTGCCTGCCTCGACAAAGACAAACACCAGCTTGTAACTGACCGCGAAAGCCCCCATAATTTCGTTTTATTTCCAGCTCTGTTTTATAAGAGTGTGCGATCAGCGGGCCGGTCCCGGATACCGTCGAAAGAAATGAGTAAACGTCCAGAGAAAAAGAATAAGGTGGTCGCGGAAACGGAATTTATCGAGTTTATACCGGCCGAAGAGTTAGCTTCATCCCCAGTATTTACAAAGCCGGTCGAAATTGAGTTAGCCGAAACAAGTTTCGGCGAAACACTTGCACCCGCAACCAGGCTCGAGGATATGTCACCGGTCTTTCGCACGCTCGCTCAGCCGGAGCTGCCTGAACTCGCTCACGAAAATCGCGCTCGTCTCCAGATGCAGACTCCGAACCGACTCTTTTTCTATTGGTCAGTCGGATCGAATCCGTTTCAAAAATTAAATCGGGCCCTCGGAACAAAAACAGCGAACTACAGCCTCGTTCTGAAACTCGTCGATCTCAGACGCGGATCTGAACAGATCCACGCGATCGACGCCGAAGGCTCGCGGTGGTTCGATGTCGAAGCGGATGGCCAGTATCGGGCCGAGATCGGGTTCTATGCGCCAAATCGGCCATATGTTCGAGCACTGTTTTCTAATACAGTCGAGACTCCCCGTAAAAGTCCAAGCCCGCGCGCCGATACCGAAGCAGATTGGTCCGTCACCGCAGACCGTTTCGCTCGCGTGCTCGAAGTCGCCGGATTTACAGAAGATGCATTCGATGTCGCGCTCGCAGGAGACGATCTCGACTCGGCCGAAGGGGCGACGCATGCAGCGTTCGAGCAGCTCGTCGAAGAAGCAAATATCGATTTTGCGGGAATCGCGGCTGATGAGATCAGGAATGTAATGCTGTTGCTGGCATCGGGCATGACGGTTGAAAGCCTTCGCTGGAAGATCAGCCCTTCGCTTTTCGCAATACTCCAGGAACGAGCCGAATCTCTGAGTGCTGAGAAAGCACTTCGGGCATTGAAGGATCGGTTCGATATCGAAGCTGATGAGGTCGTCGAAGAAGAATTCGGTTCAGCCGTCTTTGGCGCGAGCTCGGTGAATTTTCCAAGACGTCTCAAAACCCGACGGACCCTACCGAAGTTCCAACCGGTAAGCTCGCCCCGCACTTCGAGTCGCGGCGATTGGTCGTCGAACTGATAGGTGATTAGCGCTAAGTGACAACCCACGATGCCGACAGGTTTTTTCAGCCTCATTCTCCACGCTCACCTGCCTTTCGTCCGCCATCCTGAATACCCCGAATTTCTCGAAGAGGATTGGCTCTTCGAAGCGATCACCGAAGTCTATCTTCCGCTCATTTTCATCTTTCAAACTCTGCACGACGCCGGCGTGAAGCCGAGGCTGGCGATGAATGTTTCGCCGCCGCTCTGCGAGATGCTCTCCGATGATCTCCTGCAGAAACGTTACACGCGTCATCTGGAGAATCTGCTCGAGCTAGCCGACAAGGAAGTTCACCGCACCGGAAACGAGGCGATGGAGTTTCACGATGTCGCGAGAATGTACGCCGGAAGTCTCCGCGCGTCGCTGGCGCTGTGGAACGATCGATACAATCGCGACCTAGTCGCCGCATTCCGCGAACTCCAGAACGAAGGCGTTATCGAGGTCATCACCTGCGGGGCGACCCATGGGTTCCTGCCGCTCATCTCGACGCACGAGGCCCGCCGTGCGCAGATCGAGGTCGCGGTCGCGAATTACAAAAAACATTTTGGCCGGCAGCCCAGAGGCATTTGGCTGCCCGAATGCGCGTACGAACCAGGTGTCGACTCACTCCTGAAAGAGGCTGGGATCGAATATTTCATTTCCGACACGCACGCCATTCTCTACGGCGATCCGCGTCCGCGCTATGGCGTTCACGCACCGGTGATCTGTCCGAATGGTGTCGCGGTGTTTGCACGCGATGTGGAGACGAGCCAACAGGTGTGGAGTGCGGAGATAGGATACCCGGGCAACGATGTCTATCGTGAATTCTATCGTGATGTGGGGTGGGACCTGCCGATCGAATATCTCAAACCGCACTTGCACGAGGACGGCAATCGACGGCATCTGGGATTGAAATATCATCGCATCACGGGCCGAAACGTCCCGCAACAAAACAAGGCGCCTTACATTCCCGGGCTTGCACGAGAAAAGGCCGCCGAAAATGCCTCGCACTTTATCGGCGAGCGGATCAAGCAGGCGCACAAGCTGCGTGAGACTTTCGAAGGCCATCCACCGCTGGTCGTTTCTCCTTACGATGCGGAGCTTTTCGGCCACTGGTGGTTCGAGGGCCCGATGTTCATCGATTTCTTTTTTCAGAAGCTCCATTACGATCAGTCCGATATCGCAGCGATCACGCCAGGCGATTTTCTCGATTCGGGAATTCCGATACAACGCCAGCAGCCAACCGCATCTTCCTGGGGAGAGAACGGTTATTACAAGGTCTGGCTGAACGAGCGCAATGCATGGATGTATCCGTATCAGCACGACGCCGAAAAAAGAATGACGGACCTTGTCGATAGATTCTCGACGGAGAAGCCGGGCGGCGTTGGATTGCTCGCGACTGAGGACCGGCTTCTTAAACAACTCGCGCGTGAGTTGCTGCTTGGCGAGTCTTCGGATTGGGCGTTTCAGATCTACCAGGGCACGACCGTTGAATATTCCACGCGGAGATTCCAATCGCACATTCATCGTTTCGACCTGCTCGCGAAAATGCTTGAGACCGGCGACGTCGATCACGAGCTGCTCGCCGAGATCGAACGCCGGGACAACATCTTTCCAGAGATCGACTACAGACTTTACACGAGTGGTAAGCCCTGAACGGTAAGCGGTAAGTCCGCCGCGCATTAGCCACGAATTTACCTCTTACCGTTTACCACTTAGGACTACCAAGGTTTTGCCCTTTGTATCGAAACACGCGATAATAACGCCCTTGCTTGTATGAAGTTTTTATCCGACTTGAGACTCCTGCTTTTGAGTATTTGGCTCGGTTCCGCCGTGTTCTTCATCGTCGTCGCTCAAAGCTCGTTCGCGGTCCTGCCGCAGCGTGAGTTGGCGGGTGCGGTCGTCAGTAGGACGCTTTCGATTCTGAATTTTGGTGGTCTCGCCATCGCGTTGATCCTGATCGCCACATCCTTTTTGGGCTCGGCGAGCTTCAGGCGCGTTTCTATCTGGACCGAACGGTTTCTCTTATTGCTGCTCGCGGCTGCTTGCGCCGGTGGTCAGTTTGTCATCGGTTTGTGGCTTTCGATGATCCGCGGCCAAATGGCGCGGCCTATCGACGAGGTCCCGGCGGACGATCCGCTCCGAATGCAGTTTGACAACCTTCACCAGTGGTCGGAATGGGTTCTGCTCGCCGGAATGATCGCGGCCTTGATCGCGTTCTTCATAATCTCAAGGCGAAAGTTCGGCGTGGTCGCTAAGACGGCTTCGACCGACCCATACGATTTCTCGAAAGAATTTAAGATCTGACTTTATGCCGATAATTGAAACGACAGGCGAGTTCTCTCACCGCTTTGCAAAATGGAGCGAGAACGAAGACCTGAGAGGATATCCGTTCATCAAGAATATTCATTCTCCGTTCACACCGGTCCGCCGCGCCCTGCCGATGCTGAACCTCGCGCTGATCACGTCTGCGGGAGCGTACATCAATGGAACGGACCCATTCGATCTGAGCTCAAAAGATGGGGACATAAACTTTCGCGAGATACCGGTCGAAGTAGAGGCGGCCGACCTTCGTTATGCGGCGAAGGGTTACGACTCGAAAGCGGTGATGGAAGATCGCAATTCTCAGATACCGATCGATCGTCTTACCGAATATCAGGCGAACGCTGTAATTGGAAAACTGAACAATGTCTGGTGGAGCTTGAGCAGTTGGATCCCGAACGCACGCTCCGTTGCAGACGAGCTTGCACCGAAGCTCGCCGAACGCCTGCATCGCTACGAGATCCAGACGGCCCTCCTGATTCCGGCTAGCCGTCTTTGCCATCAGACCCTCGGTCTTGTCGCACGGGGTATAGAAGAAAGTGGGATCCCGACTATCATGCTCTCAGTCGATCCCGTAATGACTGATCGCGTTCGCCCGCCGCGAACCGGCTATTACGACGGCTCCTTCGGCACGGTAGCGGGGCGTCCCGGTTGGCGTGAATATCAGCTTCGTATTCTCGATGAGGCGCTGCGCTGGACGGAAACTTTCGATCAGCCCGGAGCGCGAAAGCTGGCCGTTGATCTGGAAACAGCCGTTGAGGCATCGCGCGGCGAACGGTAGTTCAGTGATCAGTGTTCAGTGATCAGTGTTCAGAGTTGATGCACTCCCAACTTCGAACTACGCTCCCGCTTGCCATTCCCTCACCGCTTCGCTGGGAGCGAGCAGCATAAAAATATTAAGTAACAGTCCATCCCGTATCCAGAACATCAGAACTAATTCCACCAGAAGGAAAAACGCCAGCGACTTCCATAGGCCAAGCTTGGCCGCCACCCAAAACCCGAGTGCGCAAGCAAGCAGATCCCCGAACGAATTAGCGATCGAATCTCCGAAATAATCCAGCGAAGCTGTGTTCTGACGATACTTGTCGATTATGTAGGCTGAGTTCTCAAAAACTTCCCAGGCTGCCTCGGCAAAGATAGCGATCACAAATGTCCACGAGCCTGAAAGCTTTTTGAAGAATAACCTCGCAAGCCAGAAGAACATGACGCCATGAAGAACGTGCGTGAAAGTGTACGGATCGAAAAGATGTTGCGAAGTGTGGCCGCTGTTCCAGGCGTCGTGCACGTACAGCCGGAAATCACCGTGTTTGCACCACCAGATACGTCCTTGTGCGAACAGGACAGAAACCGCGGTGAGGACGGTCAGAGCAACCGTTAATATCTGAAAGCGAAAATCGGTGACTAGGTTTTTTCGCATGCCAAGGAACAATAAAAGAGCGGGGGCAAGCCCGCCTTCCGAACCTGCGAATGTCGTTAACTTGTCTTATGAAAATTTGACGAACTGTTCACCGTGACCAGAGCAGGTATCCGATTTACATTCGGTTCGGAAGGCGGGCTTGCCCCCGCTCCTCAATGCCTACTCAGTCGAGACACCATCTTCACCATGCAACGCAGCGTGGAGAGTATGCCAACTCAACGAAGCGCATTTAACCCGCGCCGGAAACTCGAGAACACCGGCGAAGATCTTCAGCTTCCCAAGATGATTTTCTTCTGTCTCCACATCGAGCCCGCCTGTCACCATCCGATGAAATTCATCGAAGATCGTTTCGGCGTCTCCTTTCGACTTCCCTTTTACGACCTGCGTCATCATCGATGCCGACGCCTTCGAAATCGCACAGCCTGATCCTTTGAACGCGACATCCTTGACAGTGTCGCCATCGAGATCCACATAAACGCGCAGCGCATCACCGCATAACGGATTGTTCCCGTCCGCCGTCCGGTCCGCATCCTCGATCTCGCGAAAATTTCGCGGATTCTTGTTGTGCTCTAAAATTGTTTCCTGGTAAAGCTCACTTAGTTCTGACATTAATTAATTGTGTTATTTGTTTGCTTTGGACGAAAAAGCAGAAACAGCAGGCCGGCGTTTAGTAATGCTGTAAAGGCGATACCCGCGAGCACGCCGTTGTCATCGCTCAGATGCATTGCACCCATTATGAAAAAGAAAGTCAGAATGCTCCAAGGGAGTGTTAGCGCCATGCACGCTCCGAACCAATCAAACCCTCCCTCTGTAAACGCCGATGCCTGAAAGAGACAAAAACTAACAAGAACGAGATAGATTAGCGGGACTATTAATTCAAGCCTTCGCCTCATCGGCTACCCCTAGTCTGATTCCCAATAATTCATTTCTACGATCCATTCCTGATCAAGATTGACTAGCTCTTACACGCAATAAATCTCTTTGGAACCGGTGTCCGCGTGCCCAATCTGCTCATGCAAACACTTCGATCACCTTCTGCACAGCATCAGCGAGCTTATCGACCTCTTCCCTCGTGTTGTAGAACGCGAAGCTCGCACGAGCCGTCGCCGGCACTTCAAAAAATTTCATAACCGGCTGCGCACAGTGATGGCCTGCACGCACGGCGATTCCGGATTGATCCAGTATCGTTCCGATATCGTGGGGGTGAATGTTCTCGATCGTGAACGACAGCACGCTCGCCTTCTCGCCGGCGGTACCGATGATGGTCACGCCCGGGATATCGGAAAGACGCTGTGTCGCGTATTCGAGCAGCTCGTGCCCGTACTTAGCCGCCGCCGCAAAATCGATCGCGTTCAGATAATCGATCGCCGCACCGAGACCGATACCGGCAGCTATCGCCGGCGTACCCGCCTCAAACTTCGCCGGCAGAGGCGCGTACGTCGTCTTCTCGAAACTCACCGTACGGATCTGACTGCCGCCAGTCTGATACGGTGGCATCTTGTCGAGCCACTCGCGCTTTCCGTACATGATGCCGCTGCCTGTCGGTGCGAACATTTTATGCCCGGAGAAAACGAAGAAGTCGGCGTCGAGATCCTGCACGTCAACCGGAAAATGCGGAACGCTCTGCGCGGCATCCACACAAACCGGCACTCCGAACTTGTGCGCCGTCGCCACCATCTCTTTGACCGGAGTCACAGTTCCGAGCGAATTCGAAACGTGCGAGATCGCAACGATCTTCGTCCGCTCATTCAGCAGCTTGTCGTATTCCTCGATGATCAACTCACCGCGTCGATTCATCGGAATAACGCGCAGTTTTGCACCGCGCTCTTCCGCCGCTACCTGCCACGGGATGATGTTCGAGTGATGCTCCATCTCCGAGACAAGTATCTCGTCGCCCTCGTTGATGAACGCTTTTCCGTACGAGTGCGCGACGAGATTTATTCCCTCAGTGCAGCCACGAACAAAAATGCAGCAGTCGACGTCGGGTGCGTTGATGAACCGTTTCACCTTTTCGCGCGCCGACTCGTACGCCGTTGTCGCGTGCTGCGACAGGTAATGCACGCCGCGGTGAATATTCGAATGCTCCTCGGCGAGGTACTTCGACCCGCGGTCGATGACCACCTGCGGCACCTGCGACGAGGCCGCGTTGTCGAGATACACGAGAGGCTTTCCGTTCACCGTCTGCGACAGTACCGGAAAATCTTTCCTGATCTTCTCAACGTCCCAACTGCCCATTGATTTTGTTGCCGTCACCACACATCACCTCTTGGCGCGAGCGGTAGCTTTCGCTGCCGGCGCGGCCGACGCGCGTGCAGCCGATTTCGCCGCCGATACCGCGCTCGAGCGTGCTGCCCCTCTAACAGGCGCCTGGGGTACGGTTGCTTCCGGTTCCGGATTCGCCTTCGCCTTGCGGGTCTGCCGCGTGATGTACTCGCGCAGCGCAGTTTCGATCGTGGCCGCACGGCGATGCTTCTCACCTGCGATCTCATCAATTGCTTTGATCAACGATTCTTCGATAATCAATGGAATTCTAACTCTCATAGTTTTTCACACTGCCAGACTAACATTCAGTCGATTTAGTACCGCTTCATCGAGGTCCGACTTAATACTCTCGATCCCGATCTTGTTAATGATCTCCTCGGCAAAACCGTAGGTCAGGAGATTCCGCGCCAGATTCTCGGGCAATCCCCGCGTCAATAAGTAAAACAATTCTTCTTCTTCAAGCTGTCCGACGGTAGCGCCGTGCGAGCACTTCACGTCATCGTTAAATATCTCGAGCTGCGGCTTCGTGTCGACACGAGCCTCGTTCGACAGTAAAAGATTTTTATTCGATTGCTGAGCGTCAGTGCCGTGCGCATTTTCGCGGACGAAAACCTTGCCATTGAATACCGCGCGGGACTTGTCGTTCAGCACACCCTTGTAATTTTGGTGCGACGTGCAGTTCGGGACCGTATGATCGATGACCGAATGCGTGTCCGCATGCTGCGGGCCGTTGATCATATAGAGCCCGTCGACAAACGCTTCGCCGCCTTCCGCAGTAAACTTTAACTCAATATCGTGCCGTGAGAGAGCGGCGCCCAAATTAATATTCGTCGAGTTATACAGGCCGCCCCGCCCGACAGCGATCTCCGTGACACCATAGTGAAACGCTTCGGGAGAGTCCTTCTGCACGCGATAGTGCGTAAGATTCGCATTGTCCTCGACCACGATCTGCACAGCGGAATTCGTAAAACTTCTGGACGGCGACGCATAAGTTTCGACGATCGTCGCTTTGCTGCCGGCCTCCGCGATGATCAGAAGATGCGGGAACTGCACCGAGCCCTCCATCGCCGCGAAATTAAATTCTATCGGTTGATCTACCGATGTCTCCTTCGATATTCGAAGCGTGACGAATTCGCCA
>JBDTMK010000093.1:0-10074 GCA_039934315.1 Pyrinomonadaceae bacterium
TCAGCGATGTACGAGATCTCTATTCGCGGAATGTGATCGAGAGCCTTCAGGCAAATCCCGTCGGTCCGGTCATCATCGACGCCGGCGCGCGATTTTATCCGAACAATTCGACAACCAAACTCATCGCCGCGATCGCTTTTGTAAAAGCCGCACAACTCGAATCGCTAACTTCATCGACCTCGCTTCCTCTGACAATGACCGACGCGTCGTCGATTCCCGACCAATGGCGCGGCTACGTTGCGGTGGCGCTGCAACGCGGATTAATCCGACTCGACGGAAATGCATTCAACGGTGCGCGTTCGATCACTCGGATCGAGCTCGCTCAGACATTGAACGCTCTGATCGGACAGTAAATTTCATTGCATTGAATCTGGAAACCAGAAGAGGCTTTCCGAAAGGGCGGCCTCTTTTCGGTTGTCTTCCCGCCTTCGAGATTTATGAGTTGCCTCCGGCTTGAGCCGGAGGTAGCCGACAACTTTAAGAATTGGCTTCAGCCGAAAAACCGAAATTGCATAGTTCCGCGGTGCTTCAGCGCAGACTCTCATCAGAGGAAGACTCTCATTCGAGGAAGGCTCTCATTCGAGGAAGGCTGAATGCGATTTAAAAAAACGCTGTCTTTTTTCAGACTCTCTCTCTGAATTTTCATAACATTTAATTCAATCGATCCTTTGGAAAATGCATCTATATCTCGAATAGGTGCCCGTCCATATTTACTTAGCCAGCGGGTTGAATCCCATCTCGATCGCGCCGCGATTGTTGCCGTGACCGGCAAAGCTATACTATCGTCTCAACGATGAGGGAAGCGCGCTCCGCTGAAGTAAAAATGGTTGGTGTTCAGGATATCCGGGACATAAACCAAACCGTTTTCCTGCACCTCATCCGCGAGAAGCAGCCGATCTCGCGGGCCGATATCGCGAAGATCACCGGGCTTCGCGCAGGCACCGTCTCGACGATCGTGAACCGGTTGATCAAAAACGGTTTCGTTTACGAAGGAACCGAAGGCCCGTCCAGCGGTGGCCGCCCGCCAAAATATCTCTACATAAATTCCGAAAGCTTCTACGTCCTTGCCATCGACATCGCCGTCACTGATTCGGTCTACGCGGTCAGCGATTTTAACGGACGGATCCTTCAACAGCGATCGCTGCTGACCGAGGGCGAGCCGACGAAATTTCTAAACTCTCTCGCCGACTCGATCGAGGACATGGTTAGCAAGCAGTTTCCACGAGCGCGTTTTGCCGCTGTGGGTGTTAGTTTGCCGGGTCTCATCGATCGCCAGACGGGCTCGATCGTAAGCTCGCCAAATCTCGAGTGGAATGGGGTCGCGGTCCGCGAGATCCTTCAGGGCCGTCTGGATCTTCCTGTGTTTGTCGAGAACGACGCCAACGCCGCAGCGTTTTCCGAACTGTGGTACGGTCCGCTCGACGAAGCTTCGATCCAGTCACTTCTATTCGTGTTGGTCGTCGAGGGGCTCGGGACCGGCTTGATCATAAATCGCGAGCTGCGTGTCGGCCCGCGTTTCGGACTCGGCGGATTCGGGCACATGAGCATCGATCCGAATGGCGAATTGTGCTCGTGCGGACGCCGCGGATGTTGGGAGACCTTCGCCTCGGAACGAGCAACGGTCGAACGCTTTCATCGCGTCACCGCGAAACAAGGTCTACCCTTTGTGGGGATCCAGGAGCTCATCGCCCGCGCGAAGAACGGCGATCCGATGGCGCTCGAATCGATCAAGATCACCGCCGAGTATCTCGGCGAGGGAATCAGCAATCTTGTCCACGGCCTCTACCCAGAAGCCGTCGTGATCGGCGGCAACATTACCGCGGCGTGGTCGATCATCGAGCCGATACTTCGCGCACGCCTGCGAAGCAAGTACGTCGTCGCCCCCGAGCAGATCTTGATCCGGCCGGCGAGTGTCCAGCGACCGAGTCTCTTCGGCGCGATTCCTATCGCCCTTCAGAACTACTTCAAATCAGCTACTTCTCCTCACACTCTTACGGCCACAAAGGCGTAAAAAGCGATTGACAGCAAAATTCGACCTGTGCTACAAGTACTTAGTCTTCGGTTAAGATAAAGATTCTCTCCCATCATTTAGAAAGAATCTAAAATAGGGCGGGCTCGCGATTCTGGAGCCTCTTTGCACTGTATAACACTCGTGTCAGCATTTTGGTTAACGCCGCTTCGCGTAAGTCGGCGGGGCAATTTCTTCCGAATCGAAGCGGGTTGATCAGGACTTAATCCGCGTTGGTTAGAAAGTAGGCTTAATAACATGAACCTTTCCACTCTCGACCAGATCATCGTTGTCCTGTACCTCGCTGCGATCATGAGCATAGGCTTCGCGATGAAGCGCAAAGCGGCAAAGGGCATGTCGTCGTACTTCCTCGGCGGACGAACTCTGCCGTGGTGGGCGCTGGCAATGTCGGGCTCATCGAGCTACTTCGACATCACGGGAACCATGTGGATCGTATCGACCTTCATCGCCCTCGGGTTGAAAGGAATGTGGGTCCACATGCTCTGGGGTTTCCCGATCACGGCGTTTTATCTCGCCTACATGGGCAAATGGATCCGGCGTTCCGATGCGATGACCGGGGCTGAATGGATGAAAACCCGCTTCGGTCCAGGCAAGTCCGGTGACATCGCCCGGCTTTCGTATACTCTCTTCGCGATTCTTACGATCACCGCCCTGCTGGGCTACGGGGCGATCGGGATGGGCAAGTTCGGGGCAATCTTTCTTCCCTTCTCGCCGACGACCTGCGCTTTTCTGATTCTCGGTGTGACGGGACTGTACGTGATCATCGGCGGTTTCCACGGGATCGTCCGCGTCGAGATCGTCCAGACGATCGTCTTAAGCGCCGGCGCAATAGCGTTCGCGATAATCGGTTACATGCACTTCGATGCAGCCGCGTTTGCGGCAAAGGTTCCTGCGACGTGGGGAGATATTCTGCCGTCGTGGCGGCCGGAATCTTTTCAGGGCCTCGTCACCGGCGGGACTGACTATTCACTTTTTGGCGCGTTGGTCGCGGTCTGGGTGGCGAAGGGAATGCTCTTATGTCTCAGTGGACCCGAACAGCTCTACGACTTTCAGCGTTTCCTCGCTGCCAAGGACGAGCGTGATGCGTCGAAGCTCGGTGCTCTCTGGGGCGCGATCCATACGGTTCGATGGTGCTTCGCGATGGCGATCGCCGTAATGGCGATCATGGGTATCGGAAATGTCGCCCTCGATGCAAAGCTTCGCGCTGATCCGGAGACGGCTCTTCCATTGATCATCGGATCGATGCTCCCTATCGGTGTCGTCGGATTCATGCTTGCCGCGCTTCTTTCAGGCTTTCTCGCGACGTTCAGTTCTACGGTTAACGGCGGTGCCGCGTATCTCGTCAAGGACATCTATCAGCGCTATATCAATCCCGAAGCGAGCAATAAACAACTCGTCTGGGCCAGTTATGTTTCTTCGACGCTGCTCATCATCACCGGCTTGATCATTTCGATCTTCGGAACCTCGATCAACACCGCATTCCTTTGGATATTTGGAACCCTCGCGGCAGGTATTCTTCCACCGAACGTTTTGCGCTGGTATTGGTGGAGACTCAACGGGCAAGGCTATGCGGCAGGCGTTTTTGGCGGAATGGCCCTATCGCTCGGCCAGGTTTTTTTGGATACGACGTATCTCGACAATCCGCTTCCGCTCTATATCGGTTTTCCGGTTATCGCGATCGCATCGACGATCATTACGATCGTAGTTTCCCTCCTGACACAGCCGACGGATATCGAAACTCTCAAGAATTTCTATCGCAAGGTTCAACCTGCCGGCTTCTGGTCGCCGGCGAGACAGGCGGTTCGCGCCGAGGAGCCGGGATTTAAAAAGCAGATCCATTTCAGGGTCGAGCTCTTTAACACCGTGGTTGCGATGATCGGGGTTACGGCATTGTATATCTCGATGCTTTACCTCGTGCTGCATCGCCTCAACATTGGATTTGGATTGATCGCGATAACCATCGTCTGCGTGATCATTCTTTACTTCACTTGGTACAAGACACTACCGCCCGCATCCCAACCGCCGCCGGAAGATGTCCAAAACAAGGAAGAGCAACTGGACGAGCTCGGCAACGTGGAGACCGCAGCATGAGATTCGACGGCAAGACTGTTTTAGTAACCGGCGGTGCCCTAGGTATTGGACGTGCGGTCTGCGAGGTGATCGCCGAACGCGGCGGGGCGGTCTCGATCATCGACGTCGATGAGTCCGCCGGCCGGGAGGCATGCTTGTCGATCGAAAGATCCGGCGGCAAGGCAGTGTTCATGCCGGTAGATGTCTCGAATTTCGACGACGTCCAAAGAGCGGCGGATGCGACACACGCAAGGTTCGGCTCGATCGATTCGCTGGTCGTCAGCGCCGGCATACAACGGTATGGAACGGCTGTCTCGACCGACGACGCGCAGTGGACCGAGGTTCTGGATGTAAACCTCAAAGGCGCTTGGAACGCCGCGCGAGCCTCGATTCCATTTCTCAAATTCGCCGGCGGCGGCACGATCGTGAACGTCTCGTCTGTCCAGGCTCTCGCGAGCCAGCAGAACGTCCTCGCTTACACGGTTAGTAAACACGGCCTGCTCGGATTGACGCGATCGATCGCGATGGATTTCGCAAGAGAAAATATTAGGGCCAATGCCGTGTGCCCGGGCACGGTCGACACGCCGATGCTCAAGTGGGCAGCGTCGCTGGATCCGAATCCGCAGTCGGTTTACGACGCGTGCAATGCAATGCACCCGTTAGGACGAATCGCTCAGCCGCGCGAGATCGCTGAGGTCGTCGCGTTTTTGGCGCATGAAACTTCGTCGTTCGTGACGGGTGCCGTGTGGACCGTCGACGGCGGCCTGCTCACGCAGATCGGCGGCGTGCCGCAAACAAGTTAGAGAGATCAAAGGAGTGACATGAGTAATTCAACACCAGCAGCAGAAGGTCATCCGGCTGCGGCTCACTACGATCCGCCCGCGGGATTAGATGCCGCGCTCGAGGCCGTCCCGCTCGTCGAGGCTTCGAAGAAACCGACGACGATCGGATATCTCACAAATTACAGTTTTCATATCTGGTATCAGATCATCATCGAGGTCATGAATCGGAGGGCGAAACAGTACGGGATCGAGATCATGATCGCTGACGCCGCGCTTTCGGTCGAGCGTCAGATAGAGCAGGCCCGCGAGATGGCGGCGAAAGTTGATGTGATCGTGTTGACACCCGCGAACACGACCGGGCTCGAAGAAGTGTTGTCGATCGCCGCCGAGGCGAACACGCCGGTCGTGATCGAAGCGAATCCGGTCGACGGGATGGCGACACTCGTCGCGATCTGCGATTACGATGCGGGTTTCGAGCTTGGCGAATGGGTCGGGAACAATGTCTCGAACAAGGACGGTTCCCCGCTTAGGATACTTGATGTTGGCCTGCCGTGGCTGAGGCCTTGTTTGCTCCGGAGCGAAGGATTTGTCGATGGCGTCCGCAGCGTGCAGCCGGATGCGGTAGTCACCGCCTCGATCAACGGCGAAGCAACACCTTCGATCGCTAAGAAGATCGCTGCAGAAACCCTCGCCGAAAAAGGCGCGGTAGATGTTATCTTCGCGATGGACGACGAAACTGCGCAAGGCGCATATCAAGGTTTTCTCGAGGCCGGGTTCGACGGCAACGCGGTCACCGTCGCAGGTTTCGGCCTGTCAGGCGATCACGAAAAAGACTGGATGATGCGTCGCGAAGCATTAAAGGTCAGCCAGGCGATGTTCCCGGAATATGTGGGACTTCGCTGTGTCGACGGCGCCGTCAAGCTTTTTGATGGCCAGCCTGTTTCAGAGCGCGACGTAACGCCGACGGTATCGATGACGGCTGACAATCTGCAGAAATTCTATCCTAAGAAGGACGGCGTTTGGACGCCGGATCTCGCCGCAATATCGGCGATCATGACGAAAGAGGAATGTACAAAAATTTAGGGAAACAGTTCGAAAATATCCTGGAGGATCCAATGAAAACAAAAGTAGTAAATAAAATTATACGAGCGGTTTCTCTCACCAGCGTCGTTATTTTTCTGGCTATGTCACTAGCTGCCCAGTCGAATACCGGCTCGATCACCGGCGTCGTCACAGACCCGAACGGCGCCGTCATACCGAACGCCACGGTAACCGTGACGAACCAGGGTACAAACGAAGCGCGTACGGTGCAGACTGACGAAGAAGGACGCTACGATGTGCCTTCTTTGCCTACGGGTATATACACCGTGGAAGCCACCGGTAGCGGTTTCACATCCACAAGCGTGAAAGATCTTCGTCTCGCCGTCGGCGAGAGGGCGCGTGCGGATATCGGTATGACAGCGGCCGGCGTTTCCGCTGTCGTAGAGGTCGTCGATCAAACACGGACCGATACCGAGACAGCGACGATCGGGGACAATATTACCGCCGAGCGGATCCAGGATAATCCGGTAAACGGGCGGGACTTCACGCAGCTGTTGGCGACGGTTCCCGGCTCGGTCCAATCGACAAATCAATTTCAAACGAGCATCAACGGAATTCCTTCGACGTTCGGCGGTACGAGCGTACTCGTCGATGGTATTGACGCCGGCCGTGTCGATCTCAACGGTACGTCGAATGTGCTTGGTCGCATCGAGTCTCGCGTAAATCGTGTAAGTCTGGACAGCATTCAGGAGGTTCAGGTCCTTGAGCAGAGTTACTCTGCACAGTACGGCGAAGCCCTGAGCGCGGTCATCAATCCGATCACCAAGTCGGGCACGAACAGACTTCACGGAAGCGTGTTCGACTACTTTCGTAACGAGGGGCTAGACGCAAACGATTTCTTCAACAACGCACAGGGGTTTCCACGTTCAACGTTTAATCTCAACCAGTTCGGCGGCAACGTCAGTGGCCCGATCAAAAAGGACAAACTTTTCTTTTTTGCGAACTATGAAGGCGTACGACAGACTCGTGGTCAGCTATTCACCGCATTGACTCCGACGGCGGCCTTTCGAGCCGGTATCGCCCCGGCACTCGTACCGGTTGTTGCGACGCTTCCGCTTCCGACGGCACCGTTCACCTTCCCCGGCGCTCCGGCACCGAGTGCTGATCTCGGTTTCTATTCTGAACAAAAAGACGGTGAGCTTCGGGAAGACACCGGTTCGGTAAAGATCGACTGGTCACACACCGAAAAGAGTCAATTTTCAGCTCGCTATAACATCAACGACTCCAAGACAACGACGCCGTACGGAGTTGGGACCGACCAAACTGCGGATGGAAGTCTTCTTGTTCAGCTCTTTAAGTTTTCACATAACTATGTGATCTCGCCGAACATGATCAACGAGGCAGCGTTCGGGATCAATCATAATAAAACGCATCCCAGCGGCGGGCCTTCACCATTTCCAATGTTCAGCTTTCTGTTTGCCGACTCTGCGATCGCGAATATCGGACCGGCACAGTTTGATCAAAAGAGGACGGGAGTTGTCTATCAATTTCTCGACACACTGAGCATCGTTCACGGAAACCACTCGATGAAAGCTGGTCTCGATTTCCGGCTGAACCGCCGCTCCGCCGAGTCCCTTCCGCAGACGACCTATCAATATGCTTCGATCGGCGATTTCAAAACGAACGATCCCTTTAGCGTCCAGGTCGGCGGAAATCCTGAGTTGCATTATGCTAACGAGAATTTTTCCTTCTTCTTCCAGGATGATTGGAAGATCCACCCGAGGCTGTCACTAAATCTGGGTCTTCGTTATCAGGTGAGCACGGTTAGCCGGGAGCGAGATGGCTATCTGCAGAACTTCGATCTTGCGACACTCACCGTCACACCGCGCGGCCAGAAGATCCATGACATGGATACGAATAACTGGGGACCGCGACTGGGTTTTGCTTTCGATGTATTTGGGAATCAAAAAACCGTCTTGCGAGGCGGCTACGGGATCTTTTACAACCGCGAACTTCCGGCGAGCTTTGGATCGCCGCAGGTGAATTCCTTCCCGACGCGCGGCATCAGTATCCTCGATGTTCTGGGATTAGGTTATTGCCCCGTTCCGCCGGCGGTCTTCAAATATCCGATCGCGCCAACTGCGTTCGATGGATGCGGTACGGCGACGAAGTTTGTTATAGAAAAGGACCTCAAGACGGCTGAAGCCCAGCAGTGGTCGCTGAACATTCAGCATGATTTTGGAGTAGGTGTACTTCAGGCCGGGTACGTCGGTAACCATGTAACCCATCTCTTGACTGACGGAGTGGTTTCGCCAAGGAATATCAACCGGGCAGATAACGACCTCTTCGGAATTGGAATAGGATTCAGGAATATCGCGCAGATCGGCGATATCTACCAGGTCGGATCATATCCTTCCTCGACCTATAACGCCCTTCAAGTTAACTTCAAGCGGAATCTATCAACCGGCTTGAGGTTCAACTTTAATTACACATGGTCGCATACGATCGATGACGTCGTTGGATTCTTCAAGGACTACCAGGATGAGTTCGACACAAGTGGCGAGCGGGCAAGCAGCGATCAGGATGTACGGCACAACTTCGTTTTCGACGCGAGCTATGACATCCCTTCCGCACGCCGGCTTTTCGGCGACGGATTACCGAAATGGATCGCCGATGGCTGGCAAGTTGCGACGATCTCTCAATTTCGAACGGGCCTACCCGTTAATGTGACGAGGAAGGGAGGCGTTTTCGGCGGGTTCTCATATCGGCCGAATATAGTTCCGGGTGTCGATCCCTACGCGCCGTCCAGCGCAACCTGTCCTTCTCAGAGCTTTCCCAACTGTCAATTTAACGCGGACGCATTTTCAAGTCCGGCAGGCGCCTTCGTTGCGGGGAACACACCGCGAAATTACTTGCGCGGACCGGGCTTCCATCAAATAGATCTGTCGATCATGAAGAATACGCGCTTCTCGGAGAGCATGTCGTTACAGTTGCGGATGGATATCTTCAATCTGTTTAACATAACTAATTTTGCCGATCCGTCCGGCGGCCTCGTACCGGGCGATACGCCAAACACGCTCCGGCCGACGGCGTTCTTTGGACGGAGCGTTTCGACCGTTGGAAACAATCTCGGTGGCTTGCTTGGATTCGGCGGGCCGCGGCAGATCCAATTGTCGGCGCGGTTCAACTTCTAGAACAAGTCGATCAAGGGGTATAACCGAGGGAAAGCATGCGCAAAACAATAAATCTCATCTTGGCATTTTATGTTTTGGGTTCGCTGCTTTCCCTCGATTCTTTTGGTCAGGCGAAACTTCCTGCGAGCCCGATCAAAACCATCTATGTAATTCCTTCGTCGCATTACGACTTTGGTTTCGTCGAGCCGCCGAGCGCGATCCGCGAACGAGCGGCTCGGCATATTGACGAGGTGATCCGTGTCGCCGAGGCCGATAAAGCTTTTCGTTGGACGATCGAAAGCGTCTGGCAAATCAATGAGTGGCTAAAGCGCCAGAAGAAGCCCTCATCCGTCCTGCCGCAAGATAAAGTAAAGATCACCCGGCTGATGAACCTCATCAAGTCCGGTCAGATCGTTCTCTCGACGGCGTGGGGCAGCATGCACACCGACTACATGGGTGCGGAAGAGCTGAACCGCCTCAACTATGATTTTGTAAATTTGCAGCGGACATACGGCATCACATCCGAGGTCGCGTACATGAACGACGTTCCCGGCCATCCGATGCCGATCGCGTCGATGCTCGCGTCGGGCGGGACAAAATATCTCGTCACCGGGGCAAACACGTTCATCAACAATGCGACAGATCTTGCACCGGGAAAGGTTCCCTTCTATTGGGAAGCTCCGGACGGAAACAAAGTCCTGCTTTGGATCAGTCAGGGAAATCGCGGCGCGTACGTCGAAGCATTCACGCAATATTATCTCGATCCATACTCGATCGATCCTTACACGGATCGAAAGCCATTCGACATGTTCAATCCGGACATGGCTGGAAAAAAATCGGACATCGAAATGATGGAGATCGGCGTCACCGATCTTCTCAACAACTACAACAAGGCGGGCTACAAGTACGACGCCGTAATGGCGATGTACGCCCACGATTTTTTCGAGCCCGAAAATGTTTTGAATCTCGAGCGGGCGAT
>JBDTMK010000094.1:0-10073 GCA_039934315.1 Pyrinomonadaceae bacterium
GTGTTCGTTCTGTGCTTAGACTATCACGCGGGATGTCCGGATGTGAACGCAAACACGAATGGATTCATCGAAACCCTGAACTTTCCCTTTCTTTTCGTGTGCTTCGTGCGTTTAGTGGTTTCAGTTCTCAATCCCGTCCCTGGTGCTGAGGTTCTCAACAAACGGCGAGAGGCACGAAACACGCGAAACGGACTATGCGTTCCGGATGGCCTCGAGAACATCATCGTCTTTCGGCCGGAACAAACTTATCGCTTCGGCTTTTTTGTAAGCGATCTTCCCGTCATTATCGATAACGACTATTCCGCGTGCCGACCGTCCCGGCAGCCACGATTTCATGTCGTACATTTCCGAGACCGCGCGATCGCCGTCTGACAGCAGCCGAAGGGGCAAACTGTTCTTCTCAGCAAAGCCCTTGTGCGATTCGACGGTGTCGGTCGATATCCCAACTACCTCGGCGCCTGTCGCCTGATATTCCGACCAGTGATCGCGCACCGAGCAAAGCTGCGCTGTGCAGACCGGAGTATTATCGCCGGGGTAGAACATCAGCACGACAGTCTCGCCGCGGTGATCGCTGAGCTTCCAGTCATTACCTTCGCCGTCTTTTAATGTGAACTCGGGTGCTTGTTGTCCTGTTTCCATAAACTTCTCCAACGCAAATTTATCGTAAGACGTGCAGGCGGCGAAGCCGCCGACCCTATCTTTAGCCCCACGTGGAGCGAAGCGGAGCGTGGGGTGGCTCGTCAACAACACCAGTAGCGTGTGAAACACGCGGGCATCGTCGCGAGTCGCGTGTTTCACACGCTAGGAGACTTTGGGCCCTCGTACTACAGGCTCCGCTGCGTCGCCTGTAGCTAAAGTTATGGCCGCATGCTCCGCACGCTAAAGAAAATCTCGAATATCCTTGAACGGTTTTTCCGCGTCGTTGAAGTCCGGCCGGTAGTAGTGGGACGCCGATTCGTATTCCTGCATGAAACCTTCTTCCATCCCGAGCTCTTCTAATAAAGAAACTGCATTGAACCACTCGCCTTCGGAGATGCGGCGCGATAAAAGAATGTATCGTTCGTCGGTCGCGGCTTTGTTCGTCGGGTAGTACTGAGCCATCAAGGATATCGCTGTCTTTGGTCCGAGCTCGTCGCGGATCCAGCGCAGATTCTCTTCAATACCACCAACGTCGTTCGGTAGGACGAGCAAGCGAATCATGAGCCCGCGCTGCAGCAGTCCGTTCTCATCAAAAACCAACTCATCACCCATCTGCCGATGCATTTCTTTTATCGCGGCGCGCGAGTGAACCTTGTAATTGCGCACCTTCGAATATTGGAATCCCGCATCTGAGTCGGCGTATTTGAGATCCGGCAGATAGATATCGACGATCCCATCGAGCAGCTGCAACACTTCCACCGAGTCGTACGCGTTCGTGTTGTAGATGATCGGCAGCCGCAGACCTTTCTCCGCCGCGATCAGGATCGCACGCGCCATCTGCGGTGCGAAGTGAGTCGGCGAGACGAACCCGATGTTGTGACAGCCGCGCTCCTGCAACTCAAGCATCATCTCAGCAAGCCGCTCATGCGTGACTTCATTTTTTCTTTGCTGTTTCCAGGTCTGCGAGATTTGATAGTTCTGGCAATAGACGCAACGAAGATTACAGTTTCCAAAAAAGATATTCCCCGCTCCGTTCGTTCCGGATAGGCAAGGCTCTTCTCCGAAATGCGCGGTGTAAGACGAGACAATTGGAAGGCGTCCGGAATAGCACGCGGCAATCTCGTCGTTCAGACGATCGTTGCCGCAGTCCTTCGGGCAAACCGTACAGGAACCAAGCATCGACTCAAGCTGCTCGACGCGCTCACGAAGTTTATTCGCCTCCAAAAGTGTCAGGTATGTCGCTTTCATTCTTGATGCGGGCTAAGCCACCGAGAGCTCTGCCCTTCCGTTTGTACTTCAGCGCTACTTCTTTTGGAGCGACCTTTCGCGCAAGCTCCCATGTGAAATCCATCTCAGCATTTACGGTTGCCGTCGCCATTCCCGTTTCGCGGAGCATCAAAACACTCCCCCAAAAAAGAAACATGATTCCGACGATGCCTATCGGGATCGGCACCCAGCGCGCCGTATTGAAGATCGCCGCCACGGCGATCGTCACGCTCGTCAACGTGAACATTCCGATGCCGTAATAGAAAGTCTGCATCGCGCGCTGCAGAATCCGCGAACGACTCGTCACCTTATCTAGCAGATCTACGATTACCTCTACGCGTTTGTCATACAGCGGCACAGAGTCTTTGTCCTCCGCATATATCAGATCGCTGAGTCGTATTTCGAGTTGGCGGACGCGGTCGACGACTATGCCTAGACGCGTCGATGTCGACAGTACCAGCGATCCGGTCGCCGAGATAAGCAACGCCGGCGTGACCATCGCCGTCAAAAATTCGATCGTCGAATTCAGCGCATTCGGATTTACAAGCTCAGATGCCATATCTGTGGCGTTCGGGATGGAACGAACTGGCGCTCGACCGCTTCTTTTTTAACGCGGATTGGGCAAATTAAATCCGCATCAGAACAAAAATTGTTTTTTCAGATCCGCAGAAATCCGCCTGATCCGCCGAGTCCGCATTAGTAAAAGCGCCAATCTTAAAGTCAACTCTCCGCGCGTTGCTGTTCGTGTTTCTGCCTGTTTCATCATAATCTTTCCAAATATGAATGCAACCAAACCGGTCGGCACCGTCGCCCATCTCCGGCAAGATAGCGAGGTTCTCAAGGGCAATCCCCTGGGCGATCCACACGTCCGCGATCTTTTTGTTTATCTTCCCCCTGGCTACGACGAAAGCGCCGACAGGTATCCCGTCGTTTACTGTCTGACCGGATTCACAGGCCGGGGAAAGATGCTGCTGAACGATAACGCTTTCACGCCAAACCTGGCGGAACGGATGGACAAGCTGATCGCCGCGGGCACGATCCGGCCGATGATCGCGATTATGCCGAACTGCTTTACTTACTATGGTGGGTCGCAGTACATCAACTCGACGGCGACCGGCCGCTATGAAGATTATCTGACGCAAGAGATCGTTTCGTTCGTCGATTCAAACTTCCGCACGATCGACAATCTCGGCTCACGTGCCGTGATGGGAAAATCGTCGGGCGGTTATGGATCGCTGATAATGGCATTACGGCACGCGGAAGTTTTCGGGCTCGTCTGCTCGACGGCCGGCGATGCGTATTTTGAATATTGTTACCCAATGGATTTCGCTAAAGCGTTTCGTGCGATCAAAGGCGATGCGAAACGATTCATGAGCGAATTTTGGGCGAGTGAGAAACAAGGGAAAGATAGTCACGCGGCCCTCAACACGATCGGCATGTCAGCGTGCTATTCACCTAACGGCAGTGAGTTCGATCTGCCGTTCGACCTAGAGACCGGGGAGATGCGAATCGATGTGTGGAATCGATGGCTCGAACACGATCCGGTTCGGCTCGCCGAGAAGCATGTCAACGATCTGAATTCACTGAAGCTGCTTTACCTCGATGCCGGGACTCGTGACGAGTTCAATCTGGATATCGGAGCAAAGATCCTCAGTCGGAAACTGACTGACCTAAACGTGGCGCACATTCATGAGGAGTTTGACGACGGACATTTCAATATTTCATATCGGTACGACCGTTCGCTCGAACTGATATCGTCGCACGCAGGTTAAACTCGGCTTGCGTGTTTCCGCATGCGAAGCGCGAGCATGATAAACGCGACGCCGAATACGATCGCGTAGATACCAACAAGCAAGCCGACCGCAAACGCACCGGAGATCGGCGACATCGCTATCGCTACACCGAATAGGACCGATATCACCCCGCCGAGTATCAACCAGAATTCACCGGTGATCTCTTTTCGCAATCGAAACGCGGTGATGATCTCGAGTATGCCGGTGACGATCGCCCACCCTGCGATCAGCAAGATCCACGCCTCGCTCATCGCGGCCGGCTGAACTAATGTCAACACACCGATCAGGATTCCGAACAGCCCTTCGAGGATCAGCCACCACCAGTTTTC
The DNA here is from genome assembly GCA_039934315.1 of Pyrinomonadaceae bacterium. GTDB lineage: Bacteria > Acidobacteriota > Blastocatellia > Pyrinomonadales > Pyrinomonadaceae > OLB17. Next base: position 4,028 of record JBDTMK010000094.1, read on the forward strand.
GGACTCTCCCGGCGGAACCTACCGCTGGACAGCAGAGAACTGATACGAGATCTTGAACCAAACGTTTGGTACTGACTCGTTTATGTCACGCGACGGTTTGTCGTTCGTCAGCAACACGCTCAACGGTGGGAGAAATATTGCGAGTACTCTGACACTCGGCCCCGACCAAGTGTGGAGGCAGCTTCCACTTCCTGTGGCTGAAGCTCCCCAGGAAACCATGACGACATGTTCGAGCGGAATTAGCTCTGGCTCGCGCATATCGGCTGACGGAAAGACTGTCACGGGAATCGCGTACGTCGATACCAACGGCCCCGCGACGGGTCAGACCTGCAAAGCTCGCCCATTCGTTTGGACTGCCGAGGGCGGCAGCACGCTTCTACCGGTTCGGGTGAGCGTGAAAAATTCCAGGACGAACGGCGTGTCGAACGACCGTTCGACGATCGTCGGCTGGCACGATACGTTTGGACAGCGTCAAGCCGTTCGCTGGATCGATGGAGAGTTCGCGAAATTTAGTACCCCAAACTTTCCTGTCGGCGAGGGTATGTATGTCACGCCAGACGGCCGGATGATTACCGGTGGTAATGCCGGGACTATACAAAATCCGTGGAAATGGACGCGTGAAGGTGGCTTGGTACAGATGGGCCGCGTCGCTCCCTATTTCTCGGCCTATGCGTTATCAGCCAGTGACGACGGTAAGGTCATCGGCGGTCTCGGCGGCTCGAGGAGTCAGTTTGCCGGCGATGCCGGCGGACAAAGGGCTTTCCTCTGGACACAGGAACTCGGAAGCGTTGATTTCGAGGAATTCCTTCAGGCTCAGGGAACGTTCTTTGAAGGCTGGGTATTGTACTCGAACGTGTCCATGTCTGCCAACGGAACGATCCAGGCGGGTTCGGGTGCGGGCCTCCGCGGCGGAGCCGGCTGGATGATCGATATGACAAACGTCAACATCTGCCACGCGCCTCCGGGAAACTTGAGGAACACGCAGTCGATCAGCGTCCCGTTCGTCAACAGCATGGCCGATCACCTCAAACACGGTGACACCATCGGCTACTGTGCTGGTTCGTAAGACTCTAGGAGGAGTAAAGGACAAGTGGGTACGAACAAGGGCAAGAGCTTCAAAAGGTAAGTAAGATTCAACCGCAGTGCGGCTGGATCTTACGATCTGAAATTGTTAATGAGAGCAGTAAGCTCGTTCCGGAAATCAGTAACACCGGAACGGGCTTCTCATCTTTCTGCGGGGTCTGTTTTCAAAACTCGCTCGACCTCGGCCTTCATGCGGCCGGTGATCATGTACCACATCATTTTGAAGTCGCTGATGAACGACCACAGCGGATACTTAAAACTCGCGGGTTTGTTTTTCTCGATCACGAAATGCGCGACCCATGCGAATGCATAACCGACGATCGGAAAGATTAGAAAGAAATACCAGCGTCCGGTCGCGATGAACCACACAAGCAAGATGATCCCCAACGAAGTGCCAATGAAATGCAAAACGCGGGTCATCGGCTTTGAATGCTCCTGCACGTAGAAGTCCCAGAATTCGTTGTAGTTTGTGATCATCTTCTTATCGTAAATGGTAAATCGTTAATCGTGAATAGAAATAATTGACATTACGGATTCGCGATTCACCGACCAATACCTCACCAATTCACTCTTACAAACTCCGCCACCGACACGCCGATGATACTGCAAACTATTTTCAATCCGGCACCCGCGACGGAGAAGATCGGGACTGCGATCATTGCCGCGGTCCATCCACGAAACTTTCGGTTTATCAGGATATGCACGAGCAAGGCCGCGCACGTGCTCATGATGAAACTCACGACAACCGCCAGAACGATATACGCGCCAAGTCCGTAAGTCGCGTCCGACTCGCCATAGCCATTCATCGCCAGGAGCATAAAAAAGAAGATCGCCACACCGACGAGGACGTTTATTAAGAGCGTGATAAAGAATGTTGCGAATTTCAGGGCCATGAGACGCGGCAGGACGCGGCCAATCGTAACATGTTTTCACGTCGAGATCGGGGGCAGCACATCTGGATATGCAAGAACCGCATCCACTGATCGTTATTCAAATCAGAGGTAAATTCGATGAAGCAAAGATTCGCGCTTGCATTTGTCGTGACCGTTCTCGCGACGTTCTCCGTTATCGCACAAAAAGCAGTTGATATTCCCAACCCTTCAATAAATATGAAGGGCTTTCTCAAAGTCGCCGCCAAGGCGGCTAAATATCGAGAGACGCGTCGACTGACTGAAGACGAGTTCATTAAAATGAGTGAAGAGCCTGGTGTCGTGGTACTCGACGCACGCAGCAAACAGAGGTTCGATGAGACGCACATCAACGGTGCGGTGAATCTAAGTTTCCCCGACATCACGGTTGATAGTCTTGCTACGATGTTTCCAGACAAGAACACTACGATTCTGATCTATTGCAACAACAACTTCGCAAACACCCCCGCCTTTCCAACGAAGGCACCATCGGCGTCGCTGAACATCTCGACGTACATATCTCTATACACTTACGGCTATCGAAATATTTACGAGCTGGGGCCGCTCCTCGATGTTAAAACGACAAAGCTGGATCTGATCTCTAGCGATACGGTCGTCGCCGATCGGTCTGCTTCGATTAAGTAAGAGCCGAGCGTTTACTTTATCGGCTGAAGGTATTTTGCAGCGGCGAGTTTACCGACCTTCCGGCCCATTGCCGTTCCGACTTCGGTCGATGTTCGAAAATGCACCCCATCGTAGATGCGGCCGTTCGCGACTTCCTGCATAAAGTCTTCGACCTTCGTCCACATTCGCTTTAAGTCGTTCGCGGCAGGGCTGGTCGTCGCAAGCACGGGCATCGGGTCACTTCCGATCTCAGCTCGGATGACGGTGCCGACCGTTCCCGAGACGATGCAATGAGCACACGGATATTCGGGATGCATCGGTGTGCTGATCAATGGGGTCCACGACGCATCGCGTTCGGTTGCATCATTGCCATCGATATCGCCGTTGCGGATCGCCGTGATCGGACGCCAGAAATTGTAATGATACTTCGCGTCGAAGACGGCGATGATCGCATCATCCATGGCCTGCGTCATCGCCATCAAAAAGCGCGCGTTGCGAGTGATGTCGCGACCGGGCCGGTCGGCGACTGAGCGAATCACTCCGTGATAGATTGTCGGCCCTGTCGCTTCCCAAAATCGGGCCATGTCGGTTTGATCCGTCGTGCGTTTCGAGTTTTCTTTTCGTCCGATCGATTTGATCTCATTGTAATCGCGCGTCCAAATTTCGCTTTTCAGGTCAGGCGGCGGCCCGGGACGAAACTGGCTCGCGCTCGACATCAACCACGGCCTCCGTTGAACCCATTGTGACGCGAGAGGTATCACGGTCGGCACGTAGACGCCGGCAATCGTATACGGACGATAAGTTTCGATAGTCCCAAACCCATCATTGTCGCAAGCGGCAAGTATCGCCGCGGCGGCCTTCTCACCGACATTTATGCCGTCCGTTTTTGACTTGCTCTCAGTGATCTTCGCCAGGCTTGCCTGATAGGCCGCGTCGACCTCCTGCTGCTTCAGCGGCATCAGCTTTACGAGAGTGCCGTGGGCCGCGGCGGCGACCGCTGCATCGACTGAGGCATCATTCGCTGCCTCCAGCTTCACATCTCCCGCCGGATATTTTTTCGTGATCGCATTCACCGCCTCATAGATCGCGGTGTGCATGATCGCGATCATGCGATTCGCTGTCGGCGTATCGAAACTCGCGGGTGAGGCGAGCTCGCAGGCGCGCGCGTTCCACTCCGTGACAGCGTCCGCCTTGGCGACTGGAACGTCGAGCGCAACAAAGGCGGCGAAAAAAAGCAGCGCCGCCAGCGACATTTTTTTAGCTTCACTCATGATCAGCCCTCCTTATGTTTGGTGATGGTGTGATCTCCAAAAAGACTTGCTGATTATACGCCGCCCGCTTGCCGAGCGCGAACCTATTGCCTGGCCGTGAACTCGGACAACTTACGCAAGCGAACTGCGGGATCGTTGGCGACGTTTTGCCGCAACCATCCGAGATGACCGGCGCCATAGACGACGAGAATGCGTTCGTTTGGTGAGTCGATCAGTTTGATGACGTTTTGATAGATGCGGACGTTGCGCTGATACCAAGACGCGAGAAGATCAGCTCCCGCATAATCGCTCGCATCGCCGTAACGAACAATTGAGAAGTACAGGCCCATATCTCGTGTCGCTCTCGCATCCGTATTCATATACTCCAACATCTCGAGGACGGAGTGCGTGCGTAGGTAATCGCCTTGTTCCTTTACTATCACGCCCCAGCCGGCCATCGCCGCCTCAAACTTATCCGCTCGGCCATTCGCTTTTGCGTAGTTCGTAACCCTGCCGATCGGAAAATCGCCGTCAACATCTACGGGATAGATCGCTGTGTGTCCCAATTCTTTCGCGAGGCGGTAGCCGATCTGGTCGATCTCGTTGCGCGTCAGCGTGAACTTGCCGGCAGAATAGTCTGCGAACTCCTGAGTCCTTCGCTTACTCCAGACATCGGACTCGACCGCGATCTTCGTCGGGCGGAATATCTTCAACACCTCGATCAATTGCTTGATCTCCTGCTGCCGTTTCGGCGACGTGACGTCGTCGGCCTCCATGTTGAAAACATCGTGGCCGGGATTCGCCATGTGATATGTCCCAAGGATGAGGATCTCGGGAACACCGCTCTGCTTCCGCGTGCTCTGTGAATCGACAAATATAGTTGCCGAGAGCGTAACCGTAATCAGCAGGAACCACTTCTTCATAATCTTCCTCCGAGGGCAATTTTCGTGGGCTCTAGATTCTGCAAGAGACACATCGTGGGGCGCTGTTCCATGACATCAGTCGTCAGTCGAACGGGAGGTTGGTGTCGCACCCAAGATAAAGGCTGATTCACCCTAAATCGATAAACATTGATTTCCGATCCGCGTCATCCGCGGCAAATGATTTAGGCTTTCGGCGCGACCGGAATGAACTGGGGCGCAACCCGCGCCTCTGTCTTTTGCTCAAACGCGAACGCGTACTTTATCAATTGCGGCTCGGTGAATGGCTTTCCAAAGAATGACATTCCCATACCCGTCGATTCGCGTAGTCCCACCGGAACCGTGATGTACGGATATCCCGCAACCGCAGCAATGGACCATGAGGCTCCGGTAGTCGGTCCGACCAGACCGTCAAGACCGTCTTTTTTCATGACGGCGTCGATGCCATCTTCTCGCGTCGCCTTTTTTATTTTCGCCAACGCATCTAGGTAAGCTTGATCCGTAAGTTCGCCCTTCTTCTGCGAATCGATAAAAAGCTCCTGCCCAAATTTCTGAAGCTCACGGTCCTTGTTCTCTTCGTTGAATTTGATCAGGTCCTCGAGCGTTTTATATTTCGCCCCCCGCGCGGCGAGATACTTATTGAGGTCGGTCTTAAATTCATACTTGAGTACGTTTGTTCGATCGTCTCCGAGCTTGCCGTAATCCGGCGCGAAGGTTACATCGATAATCATCGCCCCCGCCGAGCGCAGACTTTCAATGAGTGGATGGTAGAACTCTTTTATCTCGGGCCGCGTCGTGAACTGCATTACGAGGCCGAGACGAGCGCCTTTTAGGCCGTCGGGGTTTAGAAATTTGGTGTAGTCCTTCGCCGCGTTTTTTTTCGCTGCGGATGTTATGGCATCACTTTTATCATGACCGACCATCCCGCCGAGCAGGATCGCTGCGTCCGTCACAGTTCGCGCCATCGGCCCCGCCGTGTCCTGAGTGTGCGCGATCGGGACGATGCCGCTTCGCGAGACGAGACCGAGCGTCGGCTTGATACCCACCACGCCGTTCGTCACGGCCGGACAAATTATCGATCCATTGGTTTCAGTTCCTACGGCCGCGACCGAGAGATTCGCCGAGACCGCAACACCAGAACCGGAGCTTGATCCGCACGGATTCTGATCCAGATGATACGGATTGTTCGTCTGCCCGCCGCGCCCTGACCAGCCGCTGATCGATTTGTTCCCGCGGAAATTGGCCCACTCGCTCAAGTTTG
>JBDTMK010000095.1:0-10009 GCA_039934315.1 Pyrinomonadaceae bacterium
ACTGGTTGTTGCCATAACCCTGATTGTTATAACCGCCGTTCGAATATCCACCGCGGTTTCCATACTGGCGAGCATTCTGGCCTTCGCGGAACCCGGCTTGGTAACCCTGACGCACAGCCTGTCGGAGTGCTTCGGTGTTGCGAGCGTTATTGTTGTAACCGTCGTTGTTGTACCCGCCATTGTTATAGCTGCCGTTGTTGTTATAGCCGCCGTTGTTGTATCCGGGGTAACGGCCATACTGCTGCTGTTGCCGTCTCGCGGCCTGACGCTGGCGCTGGATCGCATGTTTTCGCCGCTGCTCGTAACGCTTCTGAGCATGCTTATCGTTGTGACTGTAATAGTCGTCGTCCTGACCGTAGTAGCCGCTCTGCGCATTCACAGTGAAGCTGCCCGCCAGAATGATCGCCGCACCCATCAAGCCGATTCCCAAAACATTTTTAATTGCATTCACCATTTATTTCTCCCTGCTTAAATTCTTTGAGCCGCAGTGACCAGAAAGATGTTCCGGTGAAAAAAATTTAGCGGCCTGCTCTGCCGATAAGGTGGCAATCGACGTGCCCGGAGGCTTTTATTCAGCAAAACCTTGGTTGAGGGAATATCGGGGTCGATTATCATCCCCGTATCGTATGAAAGCGCACTATACGGGCAGGAATTTCGGGGCATCTCGGTTCTCTAGTGTCGTTTCATGGTTTGGCTTAAAATGAGAGCCACGAAATGACACGAATGCACACGGAAGAAAGCCGGAGCAGGAAACGAGAGAGAACCACCCCGTCAGCTGAGCCTCTGCGGCCCCTCCTTTGTAAGGCTCGGAGTTAGAACGCGAGACTTCACCTCATAGGAAAGCGCCACGACTCCAAATGGAAAAGAGGAGCCGAAAAGGAAAAGGCCTCCGCCCATTTCTGGGCGAGGCCGTTGTGAAGATGCAAATGCTTTTGATTCAGCGCCGGCCGCGGTACCAAAGACCGCCACCACCGAACAAAAGAACGAGAACGATTATAACGATAAGCAGTGTTGTGTTATCCATCGATTGAATTCTCCTTTACTGTACGGACTGAGGCGACTGTATAGAGTGTGGTCCCGGAAAGCAAGCCGGTTGTCAGTAGTTAGAAGTCAGAAGTTAGAAGTTAGAAGTTAGAAATCGTGGGATGCTTTCCGCTTTCGCCTTCTGCTTCACTGCCCGCGGGCCGGAGGCAAGACCCAGCCGGGTTTGGCCAGACCCTTTGTCCATTGGGTCCAATCGTCGGCGAGCTCTTTGACCTTTTTCGGGTTCGTCGACGCGAGGTTCTTCGTCTCGCTGAGGTCGTCTTTCAAGTTGTAAAGCTCAAGAGCTGAGAGATCCGTCAAAACGATCGGCTCTTCCCGAAACGCGTTGTCGGAGTTTCTCACCAACTTCCAATCGCCTTTGCGAATAGCCATCATTCCGCCGGCCCGCCAGTAGAGCGTTTCGTGCGGACCGCCCGAGCGTTTTCCAGTGAGGAATGGCAGAAGATTTACGCCGTCGAGGTTTTTAGCGTCGCCGAGTTTAAGTCCCGCCGCAGCGAACGCGGTGGGCAATAAATCAAGCTGGATAACCGGCTGCGAATACGTCTTGCCGGCCGCGATATGCCCGTTCCATTTGATAATAAGTGGCACCCGCACACCGCCTTCCCATGTGGTCCGCTTTGATCCTTTCAACGGCGCGTTGCTTGAACCGTTCCGCCCGCCTGCGAAGGTCGGGCCGCCGTTGTCGTTGAAAAAGATAACGATCGTGTTGCCGTCGAGCGTCACCAGTGTCTTGCCGATGTTGTCATCCATAGCGGAGAGCATCGCCGCGTATGTCCGGCGCTCTCCATCTTTTATGTGCGCAAACCTCTTCAGATACTTGTCGGTCGCCTCCAACGGAACATGAACTGCGTTGAAAGCGAGATACAAGAAGTAGGGCCGCACCCGTTCACGCTTTATGAATTCCACTGCACGGTCGCCAAGCACGTCGGTTAGGTAGCCAGGGTCAGCAACCGGCTTTCTGCCTTCAAAAAGCGGATTGCGTTTGGTGACGGTTGGGCTCATATACGAATGGGCTCCGTCTATGAATCCAAAGAACTCTTCGAAGCCGCGTTCCATCGGGTGAAATTGCGGGGCGGATCCGAGATGCCACTTGCCGAGCAAAGCAGTGTTATAGCCGGCAGCTTTAAGACGATCAGCCATCGTCGTTTCCGTCAGCGGCAGTCCGATAGTTGCATGGGCCGCAGCAACGGAATTCGGGAGGATGTTGTATTCGTGTCCGAAGCGTTGCGGGTACTTCCCGGTCATCAAGCCCGCGCGCGTGGGACTGCAGTACGGGCCGCTGACATATGCGTCGGTGAAACGAACGCCGTCGCGCGCAAGCGCGTCAAGATTTGGCGTCGGGATGTCCTTACTGCCGTACGGGCCGATGTCGCCATATCCAATGTCGTCGGCGACGATGATCAGAATATTCGGCCTTTTTGTTTGAGCTTGCGATAACCACACCAAAGCCAATAGCATTGCAGCCGCTGAAAATATCCGCATGTTATGTTTCATGAGTTTCCTCTTGCCGGTGGGGAAAATTAAATTGTGCAATCGTACACCGATTTGTGCCGTGAGTGTAGACCGAAGACAACGAAGCGTGTACAACGGCCGCTGCCATAGTCCACATCTCCCCATTCGGTTTATTTCTCTCGTTTTCTCCCGCCGCCCAGTGACTTGGCGGTAAAGTTTCGTCGGGCATTAATATAAAATGCGCTGTCCACGTTAAGGTTTCGAAACAAACCTATGAGTAGCCTTTTGGGATTGGAAGAAGAACGAGGCGCCGCGGACGCTGCGACCTCCTACGAAAACGAACAGCAAGCCGCTCAAGTGCGCGGCGGTGCAAACTCGTTCTATTGGATCGCAGCCCTCTCCGCGATCAATTCCCTGATGTACGTCTTCGGATCTCCTGTCTCGTTCCTGGCCGGGCTTGATTTGACGCAGCTTGCGGACGGGTTTGTTAATGTTGCGATTGAAAATGGTGAGCCGGCCGCGCTCAAGGCGGTCGCCATTGTTTTCGATTTCATGCTGGTCGCTGTATTCGCCTTCTTTGGCTACTACGCAAGGAAGCGCTCGAGTGCGGCTTTCGCCGTCGGGATCGGGGCATTTGAAATGGCGAGCCATTCTTTTCCGAAGGTTCGCATTACAGAGAGCGGAAACCGGAGCGAGTTTAGGACGACCGGCCGGCCCCGATCATAAAGCGCTTTCAAACCCATTTCTACCGGACGTGGGATCACGGTTCGTCCGTCCTCTTCATGAACGGGTGGTTCCGTCAAGATCGGCGATGACGCCACCGCGCTGTGTGAAACCCGAACTATGAGCAAAATCGCCGAGTGCATTTTCAACCTTGAGACTCAAAGACATACACGCTTCGGGAAGCAACTCGCATGCCCTGCATGAAAACGTACAAACCGATGGATAACGATCCGGTCCTGTCGGTACCGGCAACGGTAGCGACCGGTTCTCCCTTTCATAGATCGAACCAAGACCGTCACCGGGCTACCCCGTCGCTAACGCTCCCGTTACCGACAAGACCATCCCGTCGGGCTAAGCGGGCTGCGGATCGCAATGCGGTGTACCTTATATTCCACGTCCGTAGATTTCGGTGAGCTCTTTCAATCTCGATACGACCTCATCCGTCAGGTCCCCCTCCCCGAATCTCCATTGCCAGTTTCCTGATGTCGACGACGGAAGATTCATTCGAGCTTCGTTGTCGCGGCCGAGAACATCCTGGAGTGGGGCGACGGCCATGTCGGCAACAGATGCCCAAGCCGCGCGGATCAATTCCCAATTTACTTCGTGGCCGTCGGTGCTCAGGTATTTTTCGCAGAACTTACGAGCATCGCTGTAGGGCGGAAGCGAATTCCACCATCCAACGACAGTGTCGTTGTCGTGGGTGCCGGTGTACACGATGCAGTTTCGAATGTAGTTGTGCGGCAGCGCATCATTGAGAGCATCGCCGCCGAATGCGAATTGAAGAATGCGCATTCCGGGAAACTCGAAATCGTCACGGAGAGCTTCAACTTCCGGAGTTACAAGACCGAGGTCCTCGACCCAGAACGGAAGTTCCCCAAACGCGTTCTTTAGGGCCGTGAACAATTCCCGGCCAGGAGCGTCGACCCATTCGCCATGCTCAGCGGTTGGATTTCCGCCGGGCACTTCCCAGGCTCCCGCGAAGCCGCGAAAGTGATCGACGCGGAGGATGTCGACGGTCTTTAGCGTGCATCTCACGCGATCGATCCACCACGAAAATCCCTCGGTACGCATCGCATCCCAGTCGTAGATCGGATTTCCCCAGAGCTGCCCCGTTTTCGAAAAGTAATCGGGCGGGACGCCGGAGACGACTTTTGGCGAGCCGTCCGGATTCAGCTTGAACTGGTCAGGATGACGCCATACATCGGCCGAATCGAGTGCGACAAAAATGGGGACATCGCCGACAATTTTTACGCCTTTGCCGTTGGCGTACTCTTTCAACTCCGACCATTGTTTGAAGAAAAGAAACTGGTAGATTTTTTCGGCGAGGAGCTCATCACTTAGATCCTGTCTCGCTTCACTGAGCGCATTTTCATCGCGCAACTTGAGCCGGTCGTCCCACTCGAACCAAGGCTTGTGATCCTGCGATGCCTTGATCGCGCGATAAAGTGCGTAGTCCTCGAGCCATCCGTTGTTCTCGCCAGTGAATGTTTCAAATCCACTGCGGTCCGTGCCGCGCCAGCTTTCGAACGCGCGTCGCAGCATCAGACTTTTCGATTCGTAAACCGCGCCGTAATCCACCCGCTCAGACCTATTGCCCGGCTGTTGCGAATCAACTTCGAGCAGTCCATCCTCTGTTAACCTTTCCGGCGAGATCAATAAAGTATTTCCGGCAAACGCCGAGAATGACGCGTACGGCGAATCGCCCCAGCCCGTCGGGCCGAGCGGCAGGATCTGCCAGTACATCTGTTTCGCTTCGGCAAGAAAGTCGACAAACTTGAATGCCTGCGGACCGAGATCGCCGATGCCATATTCACCCGGTAGTGATGTCGGATGCAGAAGTATTCCCGAACCTCGCGGAAATTTCATATTCACGAATCGTACCAGCGCTGGCGGCGTGCCGCTAATTTGCCGAGGCGCAGAGAATTACTTACTATCTAACCATCTTCGCGATCCGTGCGAGATCAACTAGTTTTCAGATGGCGATTGAAACCGAAAAAAAGTACCACCTCGGCGAGAAGAGGGTCGAAGAGATCACGCAAAAGCTCGTTGAGCTCGGGGCAACTTTCAATAAGGAAGTCTTCGAGGTCAACTACCAGCATCGCGGCGGCGAAATGGACGAACGCGGCGCCACCCTGCGGCTGCGGAAGATAGGCGACTTCACTTTGCTGACCTACAAAGAAAGAATAAAAAGCGAAAACGGATCGAAGAAAAAGATCGAATTCGAGACCAACGTTTCGGACGTCGATGCGGCTGAAAAGATCATCGAGCATCTTGGGTACCGGCTGACGGCTGTCTACGAAAAACGTCGGAAGTATTGGAATCTAGGCAACGTCGAAGTGGTACTCGATGAGCTGCCCTTCGGCATGTATATGGAGATCGAGGGAACTGACGAAGGTATTGAGAAAGCCGAAAAGAAACTCGGCCTGAAAGAGATCGAGTACGAGCCGCGAGGCTATCCGAGGCTGACGATAAAGTACGGAAAGATGAAGGGCGAGGTTGCGGAAGCTAGGTTTGAGAGAAGCGGAGGATGAGGAGGAGATGGAGACGGGAGACCGTTTCTACTTATTACCTACCGTCTCCTGTCTCCGATCTCCTGTCTTTCTCCCGTCTCAGCCAATATCCTGCCCCACAAAAAACATCTGTGCGTCGAACGGGTCACCGCCGGGAATCTTTCGATAAGTTCCGTCCGGACGAAGGACCCGTGCATTCACGTTGTCGCGCAGGCAGGCGTCGAGATATACATTTTTCAGAAATGATTTGAGCTCCGGTGCAAGGATCGGAACTGTGACCTCGACACGCCGGTCGAGGCTGCGCTGCATCCAGTCAGCGCTGGAGATATAAACTTCCTCATCCGCCTCGTTCCCGCCGTTCGCAAAATACATCACGCGGCTGTGCTCAAGAAACCGTCCGACGATCGACCGTACGCGAATATTCGACGACAAGCCTTTCACGCCCGGTCGTAAACTGCATATGCCGCGGACGATCAAGTCGATCTCGACGCCCGCCTGAGACGCCGCGTAAAGCTCCTCGATCAACTGGGTATCAGTGAAGCTGTTCAGCTTTACAATAATGCGAGCATCTTTTCCCGCGAGCTTGTTAATCTTTTCGCGCCGGACCAGCTCGGTGAGCTTCTCGCGCAAGTTCAACGGAGCGACAAGGAGCCGATGATACTTCATCTGCTGCGAATAGCCCGTTAGAAAATTGAAAAGGCTTGTGGCATCTTCACCGATCTCTTCATCGGAGGTGAGCAACCCAATATCCGTATAAACGCGCGAAGTCAGCGGATTGTAATTTCCCGAAGCTATGTGAACATAGCGGACGAGTCTTTCCTTTTCCCTCCGCACTACAAGCATCAATTTCGAATGCGTTTTCAATGTGCTGATGCCGTACACGACGTGGACACCTTCGTTCTCCAGACGCCGCGCCCACTCAATATTCATCTCCTCGTCGAAACGCGCCTTCAACTCAACGAGTGCCGTAACCTGCTTGCCCTCCTGGCTCGCACGGATCAGCGAATTCACGACCGGCGAATCCTTGCCCGTTCGATACAGGCAGATCTTAATCGCCTGGACGTGTTTGTCTTCGGCTGCCTCAGCTACAAAATCCGTCAGCGCCGAGTAGGCCACATACGGGTGATGGAGCATAATGTCGCGCTTCTTGAGCACTTCGAAAACGTTTTTTCTTTCGGCGAGCACCGCCGGATGAACTAAAGGAATTGGCTTATCTTTGAGGTCAGGCCGGTCGAGCGCGTAGAGCTGCATCAGATCAGGAATGTCCACGAACCCTTCGACTCCGTATATGTCCTGTTCATAGAGTCCGATGCCTTTCGCGAGAACTTTCAACATTTTGTCGGGCATGTCGGCGTCGATCTCGAGGCGGACGGGAAAACGAAAGCGCCGCCGCTGAAGCTCGCGCTCGAGCGTTCGCATCAGGTCACCCGCCTCGTCTTCGCGCAACTCGATGTCCGCATCGCGCGTGACGCGAAACAAAAACCCGTCGCTCGTTTTCATATTTGGAAATAGCGCCTTTGCGTTCGCGACGATCACTTCTTCAAGCAGCGTGTATCGACACTTCTTTTCGTCGATTGGTATGAGTCGAGGGACGGTCGGCGGCAATTTAATGCGGGTGAATCGCTTCTGCGTGAAAAGATGTTTGAGATTTTCCTGGGTAAAGTTTCGGTTCGGCTCGATGAACAAGCCGATGTTGAGGCTGAGATTAGAAATGTAAGGAAACGGGTGCGACGAATCGACCGACTGCGGCGTCAGGATCGGAAACAGATTATCGCGAAAATACTTGTCGAGTTTTTTCTTGTCCTTGGCGTCGAGCGATTTGTACGGCTCCAAAGTGATACCGGCAGTGGCGAGCCCTGGCAATACAGTTTTGTGAAGATGCTCGACCTGTTTCTTCAACAAAGGTCTCAGTCGCTCCCCGATCTCTTTTAACTGTTCGGCCGGGCTCAATCCGTCGAGCGAACGCCCGGCGACGTGCTCCTCGATCTGTTCTTTTAGGCCCGACACGCGGATCATGAAAAATTCGTCGAGATTTGTCGCGAAGATACACAGGAACTTCAGACGTTCAAGTACCGGAAGATCGTCATCCATCGCCTCATCGAGGACGCGGCGGTTAAATTCCAGCCAGCTTACTTCCCGATTGAACAGGGTCGCACCTTTGAAGCTGCCGCCGACCCCGTCATCCGGCGACGCTTCTGCTTGTTTCAGAGATTTGTTCTCGGTGTGACTCATAACTCGGTGAGGGAAAATTATAAACGAAAGCTGCGATCGGAGCCTCGTTAAATAAATGTTACGGGAATCTTGTCGCGACAGGCAAGCTTTGGCGGTTAAGCCACAATGGTGACTTTGGTCCCAATCGGGATCACCTCAAATAGCTCCTCGATCTCCTCGTTTCGCATCGCAACGCAGCCCTCTGTCCAATCACGTACCGTGCCTCCGCCATGAATGTAGATCTCTCCGCCAAGAGCGGTTTTTTGCGGCGGCATCTTCCCGGTTTCGACAGCCTCCACGATCTGGTCGTGATCGGTTTCATTGATCAAGCCGGCGGCGAAGCCGCGCTTCGCATCTTCTTTCGACGGGTAGCTGAGCCCGAGGCTCAGATGAAATTTGCTCCTGGCATTTTTCGCAAAGACACAGAATTCGCCTTCAGGGGTTTTGCCGTCGCCTTCCACTTCCTTCTCGCCGTCGGGTGCGAAACCAAGGACGATCCGAAAAGTTTTGACAAGATTTCCACCGTCGTAGACTTCGAGCAGTCGCTGTCTTTTGGTGATGATAATTTCCGGCTTGTTTATGTCGCGTTGCATAGATCTTTAGCAGGTTCCGGGAGTTACAAAACGCTCGTCGGTCCGGGGGAACAAAACGTAAAGGGAGGGTACATCGGTTTCTTATCAGTCCGTTCCGTGTATTCGGTGTATTCCGTGGCTAGCTCTTTAAAACAGGAACCACCGAATATACCGAATACACTGAACAGACTGATACCGATACCACTGCAACTACCCGAACTCCCCTTCGATCCAGAGAGTCTACTTAACTTGTTGCACAGCCTGCGATTTTTCCAACATACGTTTCTGTTCTTGAGTGCGACCCTGCTTTCGCCAAAACTCCGCTAGATTCTTGTATCGTTCCGCCGGGGAGTAATTCATCGCCCATGCGATCTTCATCGTGCACTCCGGACAAGTGTCGAGCGGCCGGCGATCGGTTTCGTCAAGATGGTTTGTTCCCGACATCACGCACTCGTATTTCGTGCAATGCCGCATCGAGAACATGTGCCCGGTCTCGTGCATCGCAACCTTCAGCGTGCGATCGAGAAAAAGATCCGGTCGCGCTGGCTTTCCATTCTCCTTCTCCAGCCTCCAAAGGGACCAGACGCCGACGCGTTTCTGAAAGCTCGCCTGGCCAAATACATAATTCCACGTGTCGCTCGGGTAAAGATCGTAGTTCGTAAAACAGAGAAGAGCAGCCGCATCGTTCGGGAGAATTTTTGGCAACAGATCGTCGAGAAAATAACTTGTGAGTATCTGGCGATTGTCGGGATACTGAACCCGCACCATTTCTTTCGGGGCGTCGACGGATCGCTGGTCGCGGAGTACAACAGGCAGGTCATAAAAAGCTCGGAGATAATCCGCAGTCTGCTGAATGACCCGCAGCTGTTTCGCCGAAAATTTTCCCACTGGTTGAATGTAGAGTGTTTTTCTTTCGGGAGTTGGAAGTGTCGGGCCGGAGTCGACGTATTCTTCGAAGGTCTCGCCGTTCTCGGGATGCGATTGAAGCCAATCGCCATCGTGCTCTTTCATCGGCTCATAGAATTTTACGAGCGCATTTTTCGTTTTCGACAAATGCCGGACACGGTTGTCGCGAGCCGGAGCAGTCGCGACATTTGTCGCCGTCCTGTCCGGCTGGCTACAGGTCAAGCACGCAAGACATAAGAGCATGATGCCGAACTGCTTCATTGAAGTTTAGACGCTAGCCGCGGGGGTTTGTTTCGTGTGCGTAATACCGATCATCCTCGGCTCTTCACCATCCCCGACGAGATCGATCCGATAAACCGGGGAATGGAAAGGAAAGTTTCCGAGCCGCTCAGCCCACTCGATGATAACGATTGCGTTGTCTTCTTCCACTATCTCTTCGAGGCCGACGGAAAAAGCCGCGTCTCCATTCTCGGACCGCCAGAGATCTATGTGATAAATATTGAATCGATTGGTCCTGTAGAGATTGACTAACGCAAAGCTCGGGCTCGTAACTTCATCTACATCGAAATCAAGCGAGCTTAAAATCCCCTT
>JBDTMK010000096.1:0-9993 GCA_039934315.1 Pyrinomonadaceae bacterium
CGCGATCACGCCGACCGCGATATTGACCGACGGATAATAAAGCTGATCGGGTTGAAGATTCGGATAACCCGCTTTGGATTTATATTTGATCGCCGTGTCGTAAACCAGCTGGAGCAGTCCCCGGGCACCGGCCGGCGATTTCGCCGCGGACTTAAACGAGCTTTCCTGTTTCATGATCGCGAGAAGAAATCGGGGATCGATGTCGAATTTCTTCGCTGACTGAAGAAGTTCCGCGCGATACATGACGGGCGAATCGGAAGACTGCTGGGAAGTAGGCGAGACGAAGGAAGCCTTCGATCCGTTCTTTGCCAAACGCGCCGCAGCGAGCCCACCGTAATAAGAAGAGAAGCTGTCGGGAATGGAAGCATAAGCCTCAGTCGACTGCTGCTTTCGACCGGCTTTCTCGAGAGCGAACGCGCGAAGGAATCTGATCTCATCGGCACCCGTCATCGCACCTGAAAAACTTTTTCCGATTAGAAGCATGGCGGCAGCGGCGATCGCCTCGTTCCAACGCTCGCGGTATATTTCCATTCGCAACCGCGCGTGTAAAGCATTCACCTCGGCCGCTTTCCCCCCGAACCGCGCGACCGTCTTATCGATCCAGCGTTCGGCCTCGTCATATTTGCCGGCTTCGCGATAGGCGTCGATCAAGTTCAAGTGTGCGGATTCTATCCGCTCACCTTGCGGGAAGTATTGCACGTATTGTTCATAAACTTTCGCGGCATCGAGGTCCTTACCAAGTCGCACAAGCGACGCTCCCTTGAACGCAAGCCCTTCGCGTCCCTCCTTGGACGTATTTCCGTTGAGCTTTTCAAACCAGAAAACCGCTTTTTCGTACTGCCGTCCCCACATATACGAACGCGCGGTGCCAAAGAAAGCCTTATGAATGCCCACGTCGTTCGGGAAGGTATCGAAGACGATCTGCCAGTGCTCGCGTGCCTGCGGAAAAAGACGGTTCGCCATGTATGTCTCGGCCCGCAAAAGATGCTCTGCCGCATCGAGCGTTGGAAGCTTTCCGTTGGTATCCCGCTGGTCGTTGTCGAGACGCATTGCCCGGCGGAGAGCGGCGTCAGAGGCCTGGCTGAAAACGAATGAAGAAAGCAGTACCGTGGTGACGAATGCAGCGAGCAGAGTTTTCATATTGGTAAGGCAGGAAGAGCGACAAGCTGACCTAATTTAACCAATTCTAAGACGACTGGGCAATACACGTGAGTTGCTCGCCGCGTTTTGCGTTCCATCTTTAAATGGCCGTACAGATTCGACAGGAGGCGGGTTGAAGGCGGGACTCAAAACTAACCGCATGATAAAATCTCGTTTACTCTTGGAGACAATATGAAAATTGCACTGAACGGCGCGACTACGATGCATGCCGATCTTGAGACGGATATTCGCGCGGCAGGTCATGCGGGATATGATCTCGTCGAGCTTTGGGCGTCGAAACTTCGGACCTATCTCGTGAAGCACTCGATAGAAGATCTTCGCCGCATTTTGACCGAGAACAACGTCGAGCCTTATTCGATCAATTCGATCGAGCACATCACTTTTAGGACGCCCGAAGATTACGAATCCATCAAAGCCCAATGCGGCGAGCTTTCGGCGATCGCCGGTGCCCTTTCTTGTCCTTACATCGTGGTGGTTCCGGGTAAGCTGCCCGAGGGCGCGCCTAAAGAGCAGATCATAGACGAATCGGTTCGAGTGCTAAACGAACTGGCAGATATCTCGGAACCGTCTGGTGTCTCGCTCGCGTTTGAATTTCTTGGGCAAACAGACTGTTCGGTGCAGACGCTGGATCTTTGTAACGAGATCGTCGAGAAGGTGGATCGTAAGAGCGTCGGCAACGTCATCGACACTTTCCACTTTTATGCGGGCGGCTCGTCCTTCGAAGCGATCGATTCGATGAAGCCGGAGAAGTTATTTATCTTTCACATCAACGACGCGGAAGACTTGCCAAAAGAACAGCTCACCGACGCTCAACGTCTATATCCAGGCTCTGGGATCCTGCCTATCGCGGAGATCAAGCAGCACTTCGACAAGATCGGTTACGACCGTATGGTCAGCATTGAGATCTTTCGGCCGGAGTATTGGGATCAGGATCCATTCGAGGTCGCAAGGAAAGCAAAGGCCGCGACGGAGAAAGTTCTGGGTCTCGGCCAACACGCGGCAGGCGGCATCTGGTAGAGATATTTTCAACGCAGAGACCGCGGAGTGAGCAGGTAGTTCTTATGTTGCTCCGCGATCTCTATGTTCTCCGCGTTAGAACTGGTTGACGAGTATGAGCAGAATACGAATCGGAATTATTGGCACGGGCTATATCGGTAACGTACATGGACGGATCTATTCGCGCGAACCGCGGACGGAGATCGCAGCGTTGTACGACATCCTGCCCGAACGGGCCGAGGCGACAGCAAGGACGATCGGCGGAAAGGTCTGCAAGTCGCGCGAAGAGCTGTTTGAATCAAGCGACGCGATACTCATTTGTGCTCCGAACAAGACGCACAAAGATATCGCTCTGCATGCGATCGCTGAAGGGAAGCACATCTTTTGCGAAAAACCGTTCGCGATCGGTGTCGCCGACGCCGCGGAGCTTCGCGATGCGGCCAATAAAAGCGAGTGTGTCTTTCAGGTTGGGCACAACCGGCGGTTCGCTCCGGTCTACGCCCATTTGAAACACCTGCTCCAAAGTGACAAGGCCCACTCGGCTCATATCAAGATGAACCGCGGCGAGCTCAAAAATCCGATCTGGACCGGTGACGTAAATGTTACCGGCGGATTTTTGTACGAGACGACGATCCATCTTTTCGACATGATGCGGTTTCAGTTCGGCGAGATCGAAGAACTTGTCGCGTTCGGTTCACAGCACGAATATCCTGAGCTCGACGAGTTCTCGATCATCTTCAAATTTAAGAACGGCTTTCATTCCACGTTCGCGTCATCGAGCGACGCGAGCTGGCATTTCCCGTTCGAGCGCATAGAGGTCTTCTGTCACCATCGCACGATCATGACCGAGGAAATGGAACGCGTGTTGGATTCGCGTGGTATGGATGCGAATTTCGAAACCCAATCCTGGCATATGACCGAGAAGGAAGAGCGTTGGGGCTATGTGCAGGAGGACCGGGCATTCATCGACTCTATCCTCGACAGTATCGCTCCGCCCGTAACCGCCGATGACGGCTTTAAATCTGTTGAACTGGTTGAGTCCGTCTACGCCGCAATAAAGAGCGGGGAACGAGTTAGATTCGGAACTTAATAATTTGTAGGGCGTTAATGTTGGTGACGATCCAAATAAGACTGCGGTTCTTCACTATTTCCAATTCACCATTTACTATTGACTAGCTATGATCCAGTGCAAGAATTGCGGACAAGGTAATGCACCCGAAAGTCAGTTTTGTCGTTTTTGCGGAACGAAATTTCTGGTAAGTGAGCCGACGCAGCAGCAACAGCAGCAGAATTACGGCTATCAGGCACCCCGTCCATACTCATGGAAGACCGACGAATTTCAAACTCAGGCGGAAGCTAGAAAGCAGACCGCAAACGACGCATTCTCATCTCAGCCTTTGGCCAACCGGGACCAGCAATATATGGCTGGGAACTATCGATGCCCAAACTGCATGAGCCAATTTCTCCCGCGCATCGAACGACGAATTTCGACGACCGGCTGGATCGTGTTTGCCGTTCTCCTCGTCTTGTTCTTTCCGCTTTTTTGGGTTGGTCTATTGATCAAGGAAGATGTTCAGATCTGCCCATCCTGCAGCGTGCGACTCAAATAACTCAGCGATAGTAATAGCCTTTTGGATGTTCGATCTTGACGACGGGATTTGTACTTAGCACCTCGACGCGGTGATAACCACGCTTCATGTGCGTCGAAAGGTAGGACAACAGGAACTGACGATTTAGTAAGAGCGTTAAATCTCTAAAGAAAGGCTCAAAGCTGATTGGAGCGATCGAACCCTGGAAGAATGCCCGTCCGCCTGTCTCGTCGGAAAGGCGAGCGAGCGAGCCCTGACCATTCAAGATGAGCCTCTGATCGCCGCCCTCCGTAATACTCGCTGGATTGTAGAACGAAAATATCGAAACGGTACGGCGCTGGGCGCGCGTGATTGCCCTGTCCAGATCCAGGCTCTGCGTTGGCGTCGAATTAGTAAGCCCCTGTGTGACGTCCAGCCCGTCTGACATCAGCAGTATTGCTCGCCGGCCTGCGGGAAGCGCGTCGAAGCGGTCGAGAGCGTCGATGACGCTGTCGTATGGGTTCCTCGGCGAAACGGTGGAGCTCGAGGCTACTATTCGCAATGATTCCGCTGCCTGGTCGAGGTCATCCGTAAATCTTTGACGAATCTGAAGCGTGCCGCCCCGGAGGTACGCCACCATCACCCGCGATCCGCGTGGAAGGCTTCGAATGAACTTCTTGAGGTCTTTGATCTGAAGATTGAAGGATGACGATAAATCGTCTTGCACGAGAATGGCGAGGGCCAGAGGGGCATCGACTACAGTCCGGATCGAAAGGATCGTTTGTTCATCTTTGTCTTCTTTAACGATCAGCCGATCAACCTGAACGAATTCGTCGGCCTGCCCTTGGCGCAGCTCTTCTTTCGTAAAGATCGATATCGGTATCGACACGGTTCGAACTCGCTGGTTTTCCTTCGGGGCTTCCGCCTGAGCGAACGCCGCACCTGTCAACAGCAGAGATGCAAAGAGCGAGAAAAATATGTTTTTGGTCATACTTTCAACCCGGCCAGATACAGCACCCGCTAGTCTAATATAATTGGTTGAGCTAGTTAAAGTTTGTGATGCCAGATGTTTGAATTAAGTTTGCACGGCTTGTAAAGTAAATCCATCTAAAAATGGAAGAAATCGTATCGAAGTACGACATTTCAAAACGCGACCTTTCTCGCGGGCGCAACTTGAAGATCGCCGCAGTTTCCGCTCCGATCGTTCTCTCTGTTGTACCGGCAGTCGTATTTTTGCTGCTGATGATCATCTTCGGCGTGACGCCCCCTGCCGCCGCTACCCTCTTCTTTCTGGGCCTGATTTCCACGGTTGTCGGATTCGTGGTTGGTTTAGGGCTAACCGGCTTCTTTGCTGTTCGACATTCCACCTGGACCAAGGAAATGCGGGAAAGGATCGCGGCCGACGGAATTAAAGCAGAAGAAATAGAATGGTTTCGAAACGAGCTCAAGACAAATGAAAAGCGTGCCCTGCGGGAGATGCAGCGGACGGATCCGATGCTCGAAGATGCTTATCGCGAAACGCTGGCATCGCGCCTGACGGCAACGCGAATAATCAAATCATCCAGGAAAGAGCTCGTCCTCGCGAAAGGCCGCCAGACAAAACTAAGGCAGCTAAAAAGATTGAAGAAAGAGAGTTCGGAGAAATTTAGCGCCGAGATAAGCCGCGATATTGAAAATATCGGATCGATAAACGAAGAGGCCAGGCTGATGCTTGCCGAGGCCGAATCCCGGCTGCAGTTGATAGAAGCGGCGGCCGCTCGCGGGTCGCATCTCGCCGATTCCGAATTAGCTTTGAAAAAACTATCCGCACGTGCCGCAGAATTGCCGCTCGCACTCGAAGAGGCCAAAATGACTGAAGAGATAAAGAGAGAACTCGAAGCAGAAGGCGAAGAAGAATAGGCGAAAGAAAACCGTGTGATCCGTTCCAAACGCTTGAATTGAACCTGTGTTTATCAGGTGGGCGGCTTTCTGTTTCCGAAGAAACATCTGAGCCGTTGACTATGGCAAATCTTCACATGGAAGTTTGCACCGGCACCGGCATTAGCATCCCTCAATTCAAGTGTTGGCTCAATTATTATGCGTTCAGTGACGAGATACGCAGAAGAATCTTTCGCCTGGATCGGATTATAACATTTGAATAGGGTGCGTCTACAAGTCGGTAGGCGGTCGTTGGTCATTGGTCATTGTGCCGTTGAAAAACAAACGACAAAAGATAACGGACAAATGAACAATGACGATGCACTTACTGCTCGATTTCGAGCTCTTGCGGCGGGGCGACATCTCTATTCTTGAGGATGCGGTCGAGCATTTCGGTGCACTCGGCGCTTCGCGAAGCGAGCTGGATATCGGTCTGCTGCTGCTGCATTTTTAATTGGTGGTATTCGTCGGCAATGTGGAGCGCGGCGAGGATCGCGACTTTGAGGGAATCAACGGTAAGGGTTCCGGAGGCTATATCGCGCATCTTACCGTCGACGTAGTCGGCAAGATCAATGATGTACTCATTATCGCCGTCTGAGCGAATGCTGTAATTCTGATTATAGATCTCAACCCGGATACTTTGTTCGGCCGAATCCGACTTGCTTTTCCCTGCGATCATCGTCGTTTATCTCCCGACCGCCTCGGCTACTTCGGCGTCAATTATCGTCATTGCGTCGAGCATTGCTTCGACCTTTAGCTGAATGGCATCGCGCTCCGAAAGCAAACCGTTGACCTTTTCGGCAAGCCTCTCGTTTTCTTCTCGGAGATGAACCGACTCACGCCGCAGCTCGCTTGTTTCCACTTCGATCTTTTCTTTTTCTTCGCGGATCCGCTTAGCAAATTCGATCGTGAGGTAAATTTTATCTTCGAGATGAGAGAACTTCTCCATTCCCGTTAGGCCGTTCATCAACTGTCTCCAAAAATTGCGGGCTGTGAAAATCTATAGGGTTACGATTATGTGAATTTTTGTTTTAAAGTTCAAGTTAAATTCAGAATCTTGGACGAATATTTAAATCTTTTTCGACCACGGCGATGAGTTCCTTATGAACCTCGTCGACTTCGACATCGAGAAGAGTTCTTTCATTGCTTCTATATTCTAGACGGACTGTCAGCGACCGCTGGTTTTCGTCGATGCCTTTTCCTTCGTAGACGTCGACGAAGCGGACCGCTCTGCATAATTCGCGGCCCTGAGCGAGGATCGACGCGCGAATTTCTTCGAAGCCTAAAGTGCGATTCACCAGGAACGAAACATCGCGCACGACCGCCGGAAACTTCGGCAATGGATGATATAGCGAGGTCGAAGTTTCTTCGGCCAGGATCGCCTGCAGATCAATCTCGGCAACAAACACCGGTTGCTTGAATTTGTAATCGGCTGACAGTTTCTCGTTGAGGCGGCCGATACTTCCGATCTCGTTTCCATTGCTCGAGATGATCGCCGATTGACCTTTCCGGAGGTGAACGGCACCGCCCGTTGAAAACACCAAATGATGGACTCCGACGGCCTCGAGCGCGGCCTCGACGGCTCCTTTTGCATCATAAAAATCGAGCTCTCTTTGACTCATTGCTCGATTGGCTTGAGCGTCGCCGCCGGTGATGACGAGGCTAAAGAGTTCTTTCTCGGTCGGCAGGCCGTCCTCGTCTGAAATAGCAGCAAAACACTTACCGATCTCGAACAAACGCAGATCTTTTCGCTGCTGATTGAAATTAATCCGGGCCGCCTCAAGCAGACCGGGAATAAGCGTCGGTCTCATCCGAACCGCCCCCTCGATAACTGCATCCTGAAGCGTTATGAATTTTTCTTCCAGCCGTTCATCCAGAATTCCCGGGACCATTTCGAACTGGCCGTCATAACCGGTATCGATGAAGCTGTACGAGACCGCTTCGTTGAAGCCGAGATCGACAAGAGTTTGACGTAGCCGCTTCTTTTGGGGCTCGGACCTCTGATATTCGCCGGCCCCGAAAGCAGGCGGCAGTTCTTCAGCGATGTTTTCATAGCCCACGACACGCGCGACTTCTTCCACAAGATCTTCTTCGATCACGATGTCGTGTCGCCAAGTCGGAACAGCGAAAGTGGTACCGTCGTTTTTCGGGTTGATTCCTAACGAGCCGAGGATCCTTACACATTTATCCTCGAATACTTTCAGACCGGTTAGACGTTCAACTGCGTAGGCTACATTCTTGGAGGCGACCATTCGAGTCTCAGTTTTGGTCGGGTAGGCGTCAATGAATTCACCAAGCTCACCACCCGCGAGTTCGCGGATGAGCTCGGCCGCCCGATTCGATGCGTTTATAAGATTTTCTATATCGACTCCCCGCTCAAACCGATAGCTCGCCTCTGTCGCGAGGTTCAACTTGCGCGAAGTCTGACGGATGTTTTCGCGTTTGAAGTACGCGACTTCGAGCAGGACATTCGTCGTGCTTTCCGTGATACTCAAATCGAGTCCGCCCATGATGCCGCCGATAGCTGCAGGTTTCTCGGCATCGGCGATAACAAGCATCGTGTCGTCCAGCTTGCGATCAACTTCATCGAGCGTTTTGATCGTCTCACCGACCCTCGCGCGCCGAACGATGAGCCGATTTCCCGAGAGTTTGTCCAGATCAAAGGCATGCATGGGCTGACCAAGCTCGTGCATTACATAGTTCGTTATGTCGGCGACGTTGTTGATCGAACGTTCGCCGATCGCCTCCAGCCTTTTCACGAGCCATTCGGGGGATGGGCCGATCTGCACGTCATTGATGACACGGGCCGTAAAGCGGTGACAAAGGTCTGGATCCTGTATGGCGACGACATCGTAGGCGAGAACGGTCGGCAAGGGAACATCGGGCTCGCCGCCCTTTATGCCGGTGTTGAGGCTCTTTCCGGTGGCTGCAGCGATCTCGCGTGCGACTCCGAGATGCGAAAGGCAGTCCGGACGATTCGACGTCAGATCGATGTCGAGAACAAAATCGTCGCCGTGCGCGTGAACGCCCTCGACGGTGATACCAACGCGGGTCAATTGTGCCGCAACTTCGTCAGCGGATAGTCCGGAGTCGATCAGATCTTTAAGCCAGTTGTGACTAATCAACATAAGAAAAATAGTTACTCATCGATAATTTTCTGAAGGGGGCTCCGTGCATCTTTCAAGTTTTCCAGAACCGCCTCGCGGTGGGAACGTTCGCCAACGTCCCGGAGATGCGCGTTCCACGAGCGAGCAACGCGACAACTATCAAGCTGATCAAACTCCGAACCGCAACCGGGACAACTCCATCCGCCAAGCAACAGGTGCCGAATACTCCGCAGTTGGCGAAACCGCCCGATCGGGTTGTCGCAGCGCGGGCATTTGCGCGGACGCGGGAAGATTTGAGGCCGGCCATGCGTGATCCATTGCTCAGAAAACATGACCAGTAAAATTGTTGCCCGGAGTATTAACACTGCAGCAAGGCAGCCTATAACTAAGGCGATGAGAGCAGGTAACATCGATCGTTATTAAGCCGCGTCAACAATCTATCAGTCGAGCGAGATTCAGGCTTAAAGAGAATCCACCCCTTCGACCGTGTCCTACCTAAACTGCTCCAGAAATCTCACATCGTTCTCAAACAGATGCCGAATGTCGTCGATCTCATACATCAACGCGGCCATACGATCCAGACCGAAGCCGAATGCGAAACCGGAATAAGCTGTCGGATCGACATTAACCGCTCGGAGCACATTCGGATGGACCATCCCTGAACCACCGAGCTCGATCCACCCAGACCCTTTGCACGGGCGGCAGCGGGCATCTTCGTACTTGCCCGTCCCGTGACACTTGAAGCAAGAGAAATCGAATTCGGCGGAAGGCTCGGTGAACGGGAAGTAGCTCGGACGAAAGCGCGTTTTCGTGTCTTCACCGAACAGACGCCGGAGCCATTCGGTAACCGTTCCTTTCAGGTGCGCCATCGTGATGCCTTTATCGACACAAAGTCCCTCGATCTGGTGGAACATCGGCACGTGTGTCATGTCGGGCGTGTCGCGTCGAAAGACTTTTCCGGGTGCGATTATGCGAACCGGAACTCCGCGGCGTTCCATCGCCCTGATCTGAACGGTGGAAGTTTGCGACCGAAGAGCGAGGCCGGTCGTGGTATAGAACGTATCTTGCGATTCGCGCGCCGGATGGCCTTCCGGAATATTGAGCGCGTCGAAGTTGTAATAATCGGTCTCGATCTCGCGGTCGTCTTCGATGTGATAACCCATCGAAACAAATATGTCCTCGATCTTTTGGCGCACGATCGTGATCGGGTGGAGATGGCCAACGGCCGGCCGGCGCCCGGGAAT
>JBDTMK010000097.1:0-9866 GCA_039934315.1 Pyrinomonadaceae bacterium
CGCGTAGGTGATAGGCGAGCTGCGTTTGTAAGCCTCAGGGTTCTTATCGGGGAATCCGAGCCGCTGCGCGGTATAACCGGGACTTGAAGCGTAGTAGTTCTTCCAATCGAACACCGGCCGCAATGCTGCTGCGGCGGCGATCCTTTCCGGTGCGCGTTCCGCGAGCATCGCTGCCATGAACCCGCCGTAGCTTCCGCCGTACACGCCGATCTTCGATTGATTCACGTTATAACTCTTGACCATGAAATCGATCGCATCAATGTGATCATCGAAATCTTTGCCGCCGAGAAAATAGTAAACATCGGTACGCCAATCGCGGCCGTATCCGGCCGAGCCACGATAATCGATGTCGAGAACGACATAGCCTTTCTGCGTCAGCAGCTCATTGAACATGAACTCGCGGTAGTAATTGTTCCATCCGTTGATGACGTTTTGCAGGTAGCCCGCGCCGTGGACGAAGACGACCATCGGGTATTTCTGTTTGGCCTTCGGGTTGTAGCCGGCGGGCAGGTAGATCTTCGCTGGGATTTTCTTACCGTCGCGCGAGGGAATCTCCAGTAACTTTGGTGTCGACCACTTTATTGCCTTGAAACTCGTCGGCGTTGTGTGCGTCAATTGACGAATTTCTTGCGGCCCTAATGCGAACGACATCGGCTCGACGTATAACTCGCCCGGCTCATTCCAGGTTGAACGCTCGAAAAGAACTATCGGTTTTTCGGCTGATTCGGATATTTGAAAGCCGGTTCGCATTCCCGGCATATTGTTGGTCATATTCATCCCGAAATGACCCGAGGAGTTTGTCAGGTAGAGTTGTCGTTCTGCTGCGCCGAACAACGGGACTTCCAACTGCAGCCGGTTGTGGCTCTCCTTTTGTGTCGATGTATAGACGATCTTTTCCGCATCGATCCACTTCGCCCACTCGACTTGCCAGTTTCCTTTCGTAAACTGCGTGGTCGCTATCTTTCCGGTCAGCGACGGGCCGTCGGAAGTTGCAACTTGCTCTCCGCCCGGCGGCACACTCGGTGCGCTCCGCGTTTCTGCTTCGAGTTTGGCGAGGTAGAGATGCGCATATCCGTCTTTCTCAGATACAAAGAATAGCTCGCTCGGATCTTTCGGATTCGCTTCGAAGATATTGGACAGTGACGCCTGCCATTTATCATCAGTCTCTTCGATGATCGGAATTATCTTCTCGCCCTTGCTGCCGACGTTGTAGACATAGAACAGCATGCGGCGCTTAGTGTCTTTGTCGACGCGATCAACGATCAGGCTCGAGTTGTCCGACGCCCACACCATCCGGCGAATGTTGCTTACGCCTTCTGCTTTAGAGAGCTTAACTTCGAACGGCGTGTCCCGGCTTCCGTCCGCCGTCGCGACGACGACCTTTTGGTCGGTCCATCCGCGACGCGTCGGATTCGCGACGACAAGCTCATCAAGATAATTCGGTACCAACAGCGCTTTGTTCTTCGAGCTGTCTGAGACGACGTACGCAATCATCGACCCTGGTTTGTTCGGTGTCGCGTTGAAGACGGAGGTGAAAGTGGCGGCGTTTGCTTCCTTCGAAACCTGTGTGAGTAGGGAAGTAGTTAGATCCCACACAAACAGATTTCCGCCTTGCGAAAAAAGGATTCGATCGCTATCGAGAAAGCGTGCTCCGGTTTCCGGCGCCTGTGTTTTCGTCAGGCGGCGTGCTTTCGCTTCGCCGATCGTCACAACGTAGAGATCTCCTCCAAACGATGTGACAAGTCGCTTCGAATCAGGCGACCATTCAAAATTGCCGAGCTGGTTCTCCCGCTCCTTAACAAACTCATCGCGAACCGTGAGCCCATAATCGAGTTTGTTTTCTTTCTCAGGCGGGCGGCTCGGTGGAGGAAGGTCTGACGGACTCAGGATCTTTGCTGGCTCACCGCCGGTGGTCGAAACGAGATACAGATCGCGCGGCAATTTGCCGCCCGCGTTCCAAAGGTAGACGACTTTCGTTCCATCGGGCGAAAGTTTCTCGCCCTCGACCCGCATGCCGGCGATCGACGGCTCGGCCATGATGTCGCGGACGGTGAGGTTCTGTGCAGCTGCGCTTAAACTGAGGAAAGCCGAGACAAAAAATAGCGAAATCAAATATCGCGGGGCGTCGTGTATCTTCATTAATCTTGCTTCCAGGATGCGGATTCAAGCTTTCCGCAAGCGTCCGCTTTTTCATAATCTTTTTCTACGGCAACTCCAACGCAGCCGCACGCTTCTCGGCTTTCTGCTCTTCGGTTAAACGCTGGTATTCATAGATCGCATTCTCCCACGTTCCGTACATCGCGTTCGGAAGGATGATGAACTTCCTGCCCCACTGATCTTTCGTCAGATCAGTCTCAGTGAAGCGCTGGGCGACCGGTTTTTTCTCAAACACCTCGGAAAAGTCATCGAGGTTGTCGCCAACAAGCAGGACGATCCGGTATTTCGCCGAAACGAGACCCCGGCGAGTCGCCTTTCCCGACTCAGTCGTCTTTAGCATAAGAGTCTCCGGAGAGACACCGGTGAATCCGACCTTGGTCATGTTCGAGAGCGTGGCCTGACCCTCAACTTTCTCGTCCCGATTTGAGATGTAGAACACCTTTACGCCTTTCGAGATCGCATAGTTTACAAACTCAACGGCTCCCGGGACCGCCTTGGCCCTTTCAAGTTTGCTCCACGCAAACCAGTCAGGCGAGTTGTACGGCGTGTTCGTTCTTATTCCGCGGGCCTGGGCCGGTGAGTTGTCGAGCATCGTCTCGTCAATGTCGACGACGATCGCCCTCGACATCTTGCGTTCGGCCTTTGGAAGCTTTTTCAAACTCTTTCTGTTGAGATCCGCGTCGAGCTGCATGCGAGCGGCGTTGAAAGCTTGATAAGTGAGTGCCCGGTACTCGGCAGCCTTCTGCATGTAGAGAACTCCGCCTACCTGATAATCGAGGTCCGCTTGCGGCGCCGGTGCAGCCTGCTGTGCCGTCGCCGAGGCAGTAACAAAAGCGCTCACGACAAGCGCCAGATAGATGACGTATTTTTTTGCTGTCATAAGAAATACTTTGGAGAGTTCTTGCGAATCGATTATAAATTATTCATGCCGAAAACTCCGAAGCCCGAGCGGGACCAAAACAAAGAGAATTGGGCCGACGACCAAAAGGAGCGCGGATATTACTACGACGATGCGCATGGGTATGAGAAGTATGAACCCGTGCCCGACGAGGACAATGAAGATGAAGAAGATGGTGAGACTTTAAGTCCTAAGACCTAAGACCGGGGGCAAGCCGCCCTTCCGGACCTGCGAATCTGATTACATTTAGAATTTGCGTTGGACTGCTCTCTACCCGGCTATCCCGAATCTTGGCCACAACCTTCGACGGCCCGGAAGGGCGGCTTGCTCCCGCTCTTTTATTTACTACGTACGCTGGTATCTCTCTTCAGCTTTGAGCCGTGCTTTCGCAGCTTCACGGTCCCGAGGCGGTGCGTTTGAGACGAGACATCTGAGCAAATTCTCCGCAGCTTGATTGACCTCTTCGACTGCTCTCCTAAATGCTTCTTCATTTGCTTTCGACGGTTTCGAAAAGCCGCTTAGCTTTCGTACGAACTGCAACGAAGAGGCGTAGATCTCCTCTTCGGTTGCAGGTGGTTCAAAGTTATGTAGTGTCTTGATATTTCTGCACATACAAATTTGCGCGGGAGTCTTAATTTTCGATTACTGAAATGAAGTTGCCCGCCGGGTCCTTGAACCAGGCGATGTTTGGACCGTTGGCCCCGTCAGCGCCACGAAAAATTCCTTTCTCGTCAGTTTCCATTTCGCCTTCATAAGATTCAAAGGTAATGCCTCGATCCGTGAGGTCGTCGACGGCCTCATCGATGTCGTCGACATTTAGATTCAGTACCGTGAAAGTGGCCGGCTCGTGATCGTCCTTCGGGTAGAGGAAAACGGGATCGCTGTCTTCGACATCCAACTGAAGCCCTTCCTCCGTGTCGCTAACTTTGATCCCAAGCATGCCGCCATAAAAGTCTTTAGCCTCTTCTATGTTGTTTACCGAATAGCTGCTGAATGACCCGGTGAATAATGATTCTTGTGCTTTTTTTCCAACTGCTTGTGCCATTTTTGCTTCTCCCGTGTTCGTATTTCCAACAAGTGCTGTAGCATATCAGGACATCGTACGACGATTACGGTTTACATTTCGTGTAACTTTCTGAATTTGCGACCCTACACCGTTTTGGCGCGCAATTGCCGTTCCGTCTATGCGTGGGTGTGTTCGAGGTCGACATTGATACCGCGCCACTTGCCCTGGCTAAATCGGATAACGCTTAGCACACAGCGTGTCACATGGCCGGCGAGAATGGCGATCCAGATGTCGATCGCATCGAGCGTCCCGGTTTTTTGGATCACAAAACAAATTCCCAGCGGAATGGCGACCTGCGAGATTATCGAAATGACTAACGGGCTCTTCGTATCACCGGTGCCCTGCAATCCGCCGGTGTACGTCAGTGCAACCGCGATAAAAATACCGGAGAACGCAAGGACACGGAGTAGCTCGGTACCGACTTCAACAACGGCCGGATCGACTAGGCCAAATATCGAAAGAAGCTGCGCGGGAAAGAAGAAGAAAAAGAATCCGATGAATGTCGCACTCAACATTCCAAATCTGGCCGCGACATGAACGGCTCTCTTTGCTCTATCAGGATTGCCCGCTCCAAGATTCTGCCCCGCAACAGACGCCGCCGCACCCATCAGTCCCATCGAGGTCCAGGTGATTAATGAGAACAGCTGTACGTAAGAGACGGCGTAGACGGCTTGCGCCGCCTCACTTTGAGCAAGCGAGCCAATAAAGGAAAGAAGCAGAACGCCCCCGATATTCATCGCGATGCCCTGGATCCCTGCCGGCAGACCAAACTTGAACAGCTTTTTTATCACACCCCAGTCGGGTGCGTAACTCCCTCCCCGAGGGAACGAAACTACCCAGCCGCCTCGCCACAACTTCCACAACGCATAAGCCGAAACTGATCCCGAGGCGATGCAAGTTCCCATCGCGGATCCCATCGTCCCAAATGCGGGAACCGGTCCCAGGCCGCGAATCAAAATTATATTCAGTACCAGGTTCACTACTGTCATGACGATGCCGAGTACCATAGGCGTCCGGGCATCGCCCGCGGAGCGCAGAGCGCCTCCGAGCATGAAGAAAATCAGCATCCCCCCGCTGAACACATACATGATCCTGAGGAAGGGGAGCGCTTCTGTCTGCACCTCAGGCGCGGCGTTTACAAGATCGAGAAGATACGGGGCGGCGAAATATCCGACCGGAGCTAGTATCCCGAACGACATTATGATCGCCGTTAAGAAGGCCTGGTAAACCGTTCTGTTTACTTTTTCTTCCTGCTGGGCGCCGGCAAAGCGGGCGACCATGACGCTCATGCCGATAAAGATCGACGAGATGAAAACGATCACGACGATCCAAAGTTGGATGCTCACACCTATCGCAGCATTCGCGCGAGGACCAATCAGATTTCCGACCAGGGCGTGATCGACCATTCCCTGAAGGCCGCCGATAGCATTCGTCAGCATCGTCGGCCACGCGATCTTCCAGACAGCCCGGCCCAGCGAGCCGTCGATGATGGAACGATCGTAACGCGCTTCGGATTTCGGCGCCGGAGCGGCGGCGACTTCTGACGGATCGTCGTCGTCGACCCTAGGCGGGAGAGGTTGTACAGCTTGATCGGCCATTGATTCTGAGTTGTTTACTTTAGGACGCTGCTTTGCCAAGCGGGGTCTGACGGCTGCTAATTCTATGTTCCTTCAATTCGACGAAAACTTCGCGGGTTGTCATACACCGCGTGGTAAAGAAAATAAGAGCCTCCGACAAGAACCAGACCGATCAACGGCAGTATCCAAAACTTTACCTGGTCGCCGAGGGAAAGGTGCGAATAGAATGCACCGATCAGGTCGAATACAAGTCCGGCGTATGCCCACTCCTTTAGTCTCCGGAAGCCCGGAACAAGCACAGTGATTACTCCTAGTATCTTTGCGACGCCGACGAACGGCACGAAGTACGAAGGATAACCAAGGTGCCTGAACATTTCCATAGCCCCTTCGACCATCAAGACATCAGGCAGCGACGTCATCAGCATGAAGCCCGCCATCAATGCGGTTACGGTCCAATAAGCTATTCGCATATGTGTTAAAGATCGGCGAGAACGTTGAATCCACCGTAAACCCTACGTTTGGAGTCGAACGGTGGTTTCTGTATCTATCGAAGAGGTTTTTATTTTGCCGTCAGCAACGGCTTGAACGCGTCGCGATAGCAATAGGCGAGAAAAATGTTCGCCGCCACTACGAAGATCCCCACGGGCAAGCCGCTCCGGTCGAGGAACAAATTAACAAAGAAAATGTTGATTATGATCGGCGAAAGAATAACCAGCGCGAGCGGGACAAATCTGCCCGTGAGCAATAGGATCGAGCACACGAACTCCGTTATCTTCAGGAGAGTAAAGAAGTAGCCGGACGACGCGAGTCCTTCGTTGAATGTTTTGACGGCTCCCTCCATTGGCGGTGTCGGGAACATGCCCATAACCATCAGAAAATATGTCACGGAGGCGAATAAGAACAGCAGTCCCATCAGTGTTCGGACGATGATCATTGCAATTTTCATATTGATTTTCTTCCGTACGGTAAACGAGTCGCTTTAACGAAATTATTAAGTCGATCAATCGCCTGGTTCCATCCGATACCATGCTCTTCGCAGAACGGGACAGTTTCGAACGTACCTTGGCGGAGATTGAATTCTGTTTTGAATTCGACCTCGATAAAAGTCAGATCCACGACGGTGCTCGTCCAGATCTTTCCACCTTCGCCCTCCCGGTTCCAGGTAAATACAAGCCGGCCAGGTTCGACGATCTCACGATACTCACCCCAGACCCAATGATCTTCGCCTTCAGGCGATCGCATGCAAAACCGGTACGACCCGCCCACGCGAAAATCGATCTCGCAGAAAGGAAGCGTGAAGTCGTTCGGTCCGAACCAGCGAATGAGATGCTCAACCTGCGTCCACGCTTCGAACACGATTTGTCGCGGAGCGTCGAATATGCGCGTGATTACAAGCTCGCGATCGCTGGCAGATGCCGTCGAAGTATTTGTGGCCGTCATGTCCTCTTTTTGCGAACGTTGGATTTGCAGGTAAATCGTAGAACTAACGGCCACGATTCGCAATTTCAGCTCGGCTGATTGTTACCGACATTCAACATCCACTGAACTCCGAACTTGTCAGTAAAGCACCCGAAATATCCCCAGAACATGTCGGTCATCTTCGTCTCCACTTTCCCCCCGTTCGAAAGTCCGCCGAAGATTCGATCGGCGTCTTCTCGCGTGTCAGGTGCAAGTGAGATGTAGACATTGTTTCCTTGCTTCAAAGTTTGGCCCATCGATTCGACTGCGTCGCTGGCCATCAGCATTCCACCACCGTCAATCGGCAGAGCGATGTGCATCAACTTGTTTTTGTCACCTTCGGCCATATCGGGGCACTGCGGATTGTCGCTAAAGCGCATGACGGTCGCGAACTCGCCTCCGAAAACCGATCGATAGAAATGAAACGCTTCTTCGGCGGTGCCGTTGAAATTTAAGTAGGGGTTCATTTGAATTGCCATGCCTTACCTCGCTGAATGTTATATAGAGTTGAATGACTGAGTTCTTTTTCGGATGCTCTGTGTGTCCCGTGATGCAAACATGAACGACGGAACACGGAAAGCCACGGAACTATGAAAAAATTACTTCTGCACTTCGGCGAGATATTCGTCCATCTTGTCGAAGCTCGAATTCCAACCGGGGACTACGCCTATCGCTTCATGTTTCTTGCGATCCTCAACACTGCGGTGTGATGTGATCAGCGTAAGCTTTGTTCGTTTGCCAAGATCATCAAACAGGGCAGTCAGCACCATGCCGTCAGGCAGGTCGAGATGTTTGTTCCCCGCCATTTTTTTATAATCTTCGCCCCATTCGTCTGTTGAAACGATCTTCTCGATCGGCACGATTTCCTTGAAGACCCCAACGGCCGGATACTCGGTGCCATCCGGCCCGACCATGATGTAACTCGACCGTCCACCGACCCGGAATTCCAGGATCTCAACTCTGGTATCGAAGCCTTTTGGGCCGAACCATTTTTCGAGATGTTTCGGGGTGGTCCATACGTCCCACACGAGCTGACGCGGTGCTGCGAACTCGCGAGTGATGACAATGTCTGTGTCCTTCGTTTGCGTTGTGCTTGTAGCTGTCATTGATTTCTCCTTAATGGTATTAATTGCGTTAGTCTTCAGTGGGCGCACGCCGCGCCCTTCCTCGTGTCATGAAAGTTCTGTCATTTTTCGCTCGGCAAGAATCCAGCCGATCCACGCACATGGAACAGACAAAATTGCGAGTGCGATCGGATACCACGCCGGTCCGAGATCGATGGGGATCAGCACGGCGACCAATGCGGTGCTCAATGCAAGTCCTATGATAATCCGGCAAGAACCGCACCGATGCTTTTCAATACGTTCATGTTCTATGCTTTCTTCATCTGTAAATAATGTCCCCGCTGGTCCTTGTCGAGCTTCTCGGTCGAGTATCTGAGCAGCACGCGTGGCATCGTCGCTGCATGCTTGTCGAGAAATTCGAGCAGACGCTTTTTGTCTTTGTCTCCCGCCGCACGAAGCATCCAGCCTGTCGCTTTGTGGACCAGGTCTTCGTCATCAGCTAAGAGCATCTCAGCGATCGCGAACGTGTCGTCGACTTGCTTCATCTTCAAAATGAAATGAGCGGTCGCGAGGATCGCTGTTCGGCGTTCCCACATATCCTTCGATCGTGCGAGCTTGTATAGGACTTTGCGCGGCTTGTCGGCGAGATATTTTCCGACTACGTAATAGGCAGCGAGATCGACTAGGTCCCAATTGTTGATGCGATCGTGGCGCCGAAGATAGAGATCGAAGAGTTCCTTAAGCCTTTCGTCTGAACACTTCTTACCTTTCGCACACTGTCCCATGATGCTCATCGCCCCGGCGCGAACTTCGTGGATCGGACTCTCCATCAACTTTTCGATCTCGGCGACAGGCATGTCGACGTACTCTTTTGCCAAACCAAACACTGAGCCCATCCGAACGCCGATGAAGTAGTCTTCTTTCGACTGGACGTTAGCGTCCGGTTTGAAGTAGCGCTGAATCTTGCGCAGCTCGTCATCGGACTGCAGGGCTTTCAAGCGTTTGGTGAAATCGGTTGATGTAAGTTTTGGGCTCATCGCTTCGAACCGTTCGCTCATCCATGTGGTCAGCACGTTCTGCGCCCTACGCGGAACACACCGCACACACAGAATCACTTTCCGTCGTACGCATCCTGGAGCGTTTGGATTTCGATCTTCTTCATCTTCATCATCGCGGCCATCGCTCGCTTCGCGGCTTTGCGATCGGGCCCGGCGACGAGGCCGCTCAATACTGACGGAACGACTTGCCACGACAGGCCAAACTTATCCTTCAGCCACCCGCACTGCGATTCCTGGCCGCCGTCCTCAGTCAGACGCGACCAGAAGTAATCGACTTCAGCCTGATCCTTGCAATCGATCATGAAGGAGATCGCCTCGCTGAACTTGAAGTGCGGTCCGCCGTTAAGCCCGATGAACTTCTGTCCTGCGATCTCGAATTCCACGACCATGACTGAACCTTCAGGTTGACCCGACGCCTTTGAAGACGCGTCGTTGTATTTCGATGTGTTACCGATCTCCGAATCTTTGAAAACGGATGCGTAGAAGTCGGTCGCCTCTTTTGCGTTGCCGTCGTACCATAAACAAGGTGTGATCTTCTGTGTCATTAACTTTCTCCTAAATGATTGCGTCGTAATGTTGATTCAATGT
>JBDTMK010000098.1:0-9651 GCA_039934315.1 Pyrinomonadaceae bacterium
AGCGTCGGGGTTTCTTTTATCCGGTTGCGATACCTGTACCAAAATGTTCTGGGGACGAATCTCAGTTGGGATTTGGGTACGCCGTTCAAATTAAGCCACACGGCGCCGAAGCCTTTAGCCTGGACGAGATAATCCGCTGCCATGAATGCATGTTCGATATTTCCGCCGCATTTCACCCACAGCAGATTTTCGATCTCGACCTTCGCCAGAACGGCAGAGCACGGGTCAAAACTGTTTGCGGAATCGACGACGGCGCAGATCTCGCCCTCCCGGGTCAATTTCGAAAGCAGCGACAGCAGGAGACTGGTTCTGCCCGACGTTCCCGCGAATTCATTGAGTGTTCCGCGTGTGATGGCGAGCCCGGCTGATTCGAGCAAAACTTCATCTGAGTGTTTTTGTTCTTCCTTTATGCGGAAAAGATTTTTTACTAAACTCAGATGTCTCATCAATCAATAAACCAGCCTTACCATGTCCGGTGAATAAGACTATATTGCATCCATGAAACAAGGTCAAAGTTTTTTGAATTAGCCGGCTAAGTGGGTGTGAGATGGGATTTGCCGAGTGTAAAGAGACCGCAGTTTGGCGAAATTCGTCGCCTTTGGCGACAAACTCTGGCGTTTAAACTTTCTCCAACCGCGCGATAAACGCGTATCGCTTATAGATTGGTGTGATGCTGAGCCGGACCAGACCTTTTGTTTCAAGTGTTCCGAGGTAGGGAAGCAGGTCGTTCCAGAACTGGACGTGAAATGCCTTTAGCCAGTTCTGCAGCATTTTTCGAAACGTGCGGGGGAGATCTTTCTGATCGTAAAAGTCGACGATGAAAAGCTCTCCGCCGGGTCTGAGGTTGTTGAGGGCATTGTCGATCGCTTCGCGCCAGTCCGCGATCATCGAGATCGAATACGAGAAGAAGATCTTGTCGAAGCGGTCGGTCATCTCGAACGTGTTCACATAATAAAAATCGTTCGCGAGAGCGTTCGCGAGCGTGATGTTCCCAAGCCGCGCTGAATCTGCTTTAGCGTCGGCCATCTCCAACATATCGGCCGAAGCGTCCAAGCCAAAAAAATGAGCGTCAGGATGATCCTTCGCGAGAATGACAAGATTGCGTCCTGTCCCGCAGCCGATCTCGAGAACCGTTTCCCCGGGCTGCACGTCCATCTGGCTCAAAAGTTGATCGCGCCCAAGCAGGTAGTACTTCCGAGTGAAGTCGTAGAAATGCCGCTGCAGGTGATACATGCGGTCCATTTTGTCGAACGTTTCTGACATGTGATAAGTGATAAGTGATGGGTGATAAGCTTAGCTTTCCGCTCGGTTTCTAAAGGTCTTTGACAGCCCGACGATCATTCGCGCGATCACATTAATCTGTTCATAAATACGGTCATAATCTTTGGAAGACAAATAGCCTAGATTCTTCGATATTAGCAACTCCGTTTCAAGCTCGCTTGCGAACCTTGCGCAATGGATAAGAACTGACAGAACTCCTTGCCGCTTTGCCTCGCGGCACCTTCTGCAATGTTCGCGGGAACCGAAACTCCTGCACGCCTTATCTGAGAAACAAATCCAAATCTTTCGTCCGTCGGAAATGTCTTTGTTATTTCGTAAACCGCAGTTACCATTTCGACCGACTTCTTCCAAACATCAAGCTTTTCGTGGGGGAGCATGATGATCTCCTAAATCACTTATTACCTATTACTCATCACATAAAGATGAAAGCCGCCGTAGATCGATGACCGATCTTGTTTGAAGAGATTCTGCGACAATTCCTTTTCGTAAACAAACCTCGCACGTAATTCCTCAGGCAGCTTGTTTTCTATCGGGGACGTCACGCCGGCTGTCCGAAAGATTATTCGCGAGCCTGGTTCCGCGTTTTCGAGAACGGCGGACCAAAAATCTCTGATCGCATCGGTGTCCATCCAATCCTGAGCGTCGAGAAAAACGAATCTATTGAAAGCGCCTTTGCCATTGTTTCTGATCTCATCCGTTGCGGAAACAACTTTTGTCTTAAGGCGTTCAGCGTTCGTTCTAAGTGTTTCAAAGTTTTCTTTCTTTAAGTAATCGGGGATCGCTTGACGATTCTTTGTATCGTATTTTCTCGCGAACGCCTGCCAGGCGAAATAATTCTCTTGAATGGGAAAGTCACACGCCAGACGTCTGACGCGATCGCGGTAGGTATCTATCACGGTTCGATTATGAGCCAAATCCTTCGTCAGTTCTTCATACTGCTGCGGCGGAATGCCCAGCCCGAACATAGTCACGGGAAGTTTGCCGATCAATTTGATCAGAATACTGTCGAAGAAAGGATCGATATGCTTGGTATAAAGAATGGCTTGCTCATCAAACGTTTTTGCTTTTAAAACCTCGTCTACTTTGCATCCCAACCGCAGCGCAAGCCAGTGAAAGAATCCCAGAAAGTAGCCGTTGCGCGAATGCGAATAGAGCCCGGCGTCGTCGCGGAAGAAGGTGATCCGATCTCCCCAGAAGACGCCGCCTAATAAAGTGTTCGACTCCCAGAACCCGCGCGCATCGCGGCCGAGATTTGGCTGGATATATTTCTGATAATCCGTACCTGTATTCCTTCCTCGACCGGCGCCAAAAAATGCAAAGAAGCTTTCGTAAGTCGGCAAATGTTTTAAGGCCACAAGCTTTAGATCGAGCAAGTAAATATGATGACGATTAAGGTCGACCGCGGTCACCGATTCCGGATCTTCGAGCAGGTAATGCAGCGCATTGCATCCTCCGGAAGAGATCGCGAGAATCCGCGAATTTTCATCGAGTTGAAGTGCCTCAAGATCGACACGCGGGTCTTCCCAGATCTGGTTATATACGAATGCATCAAACCAAACCGCGAACAATCTTTGCAGCATGCCCTGCTTCGACGACATGCTCTCGTTCTGAATTGCGGTCCGGATCTTGGTCATAAGGAAATAGAACTGTAGGAAGCCAAAGTCCGCAACCGCAGATCACACGGATAACGAAGATAAGAGTTTCATAGCGATTCTTATCTCCGTTATCCGTGTCATCAGCGGTTAGAACTAATGAAGGTTTCGGCTATTGGTTGGAGGCGGCCAACATCTCGCTTACTCATTCGCCATCACTTCGACCGGATCGATAGTCGAAGCACGCAGGGCGGGATACAGGGCGCCGAATAGACTGCCGGCGATCGCGATAGAAATCGCGGTGATGACCCAGCCGGTGCTAAATTCGAAAGCCAGCTCGAAGATCCGTCCGATGCCGAACGACGCGATCGCGGAAACGGCGAGCCCCAGAACAGCACCGAGTATGCCGATCATGAAGGCTTCGCCTTCGATCGCACGGATGATGAACCCTTTAGAGGCACCGAGCGATTTCAGGATCCCGATCTCTTTTCGACGCTCGGTAACGGTCGTGTACATCGAAAGCAGGACAAAGATTGTGCTGACAAACGCGCCTAGTCCGACCAGTACGCGGAGAAAAGTATTAAGAGCTGGAACGCGTTCCTGAGCATCGATGACGAGATCGCGCGTGAGATTTATTTTGTTGCCCGGAAGAATCTCATTGATGCGGGCCGCTACCGCGTCGACATCCGCCCCGTCTTTTAATTTCACGAGAATATA
Organism: Pyrinomonadaceae bacterium; assembly: GCA_039934315.1. Classification (GTDB taxonomy): domain Bacteria; phylum Acidobacteriota; class Blastocatellia; order Pyrinomonadales; family Pyrinomonadaceae; genus OLB17. Next base: position 3,591 of record JBDTMK010000098.1, read on the forward strand.
AGTACATTTTCCCGGAACCTCAAGAATTTCCTGCATTGCGGCAAGAGACATCTTCATTCGAGAACCGGAGGGTGGCGAGAACACGCCGACCACTTTGTAATCATGCCCGAATATAGGAATTGCATCGCCGAGCTTTACCTTGTCGTCGCGCGTCTGGCGCTCGTCGAGGATGATCTCGTCGTTCGCGGCCGGAGCTCGGCCATCGACCAAACGCATTCCGTTCATCGCGGCGAAAGGTTCCCATTCGACGCCGTCGATCTGTTTTAGCCCCCATCGTCCCGAACCGTCCGCCGTAATATAACGAATGACCGGAACAGTTGACTCGACGCCTTCGATCTCGCGAAGCCGCTGGGCGTAGGTCGTACTCACCGAAGCGTTCGAGCTCGTCAGGTCCATTGCACCGGCTCGCGTAAAAACTATCTCGGCCTTCCAGTTTGCCGCCCGCCGCGCCATGTCGTTCGTCATGCCTCGCGCAAGACCCGTGAATAAGACGATAAGAACGACACCGAGCGCGACTCCAACCACACTGATGAAAGTGCGAAATGGCCGGACCCGGAGATTGGCTAAAACAAGTTCAAGCATTGGCAGTAGACAGGTCTCGGTAGTCAGTTGTCGGACAGGACTTCTTGAACGAAATCGAAATCCTTGGCGGCTTCGACGTCGACGAATAACTCTCGATGACTTTGAAAATGTTCGTATATTTCGTCGTACGTCGCAAACAGACGGTCTGTCGAGATCTCGCGAGTATTTTCGCTTGCCGTCGCGAGGGCGTTTGCGATCTTCCGCTCGCGAAGTTCGGGATCATCGACCGCTTCCCGGATCGCGGCGGCGAAGGCTTCTGCATTCGGCTCGACGAGCCACGCGTTATCGTTAGTGGCGTATGACAAAATACCTCCCGCATTAGGGGCAACGGTTGCAACTCCCGACGCCATCGCTTCGAGCGGGGCGATGCCGAACGGTTCCTTTGGATTCGGATGGACGAAGACGTCAGCGTTGGCGTAATAGTCAGCCAAAGCTTCTTTATCGAGATGACCGAGCATCCTGATCTTTCCAGGCGCATGTTTTTCGACCTCGCTTTGAAGCCATTCGCTTTGCGGCCCGGCGCCTGCGACGAGCAGGCGGAAATCGTGCTGCGAGTCTTTCGAAAGGAGCTTCATCAGATCGGCGAGCAATTCAACGTTCTTTTCCGGCGAGATGCGGCCCGCGTAGAGCAAGACGATCGAGTCGGAAGGAATGTTGGATCTCTCCCGCATTTCGCGCTTCATTTCCTCGGACTTTCTCTCGGGCGTGAACAAAACCGAATCGACGCCGCGTGGACAGACAAAGATGCGATCTTCCGCAGCAATTCGCGGAGCCCGAAAATAACGCCAGCACCAGTTTAGGAAACCATCGCTTCTGTTCTTGTTCTTCTCTGCTGAAAGCGACTCGTAAAACTCCGCTGCTGTATAACTCGAGTTCGCGATGTGATAGTCGAAACTGGGAAGCGTGTAATTTCCGATGACGCGCCGCGAAAACCATCTGGCGGCACTTCCACCACTGATAAATGATCCGACGTTGTCGTCCATTCGCTCACACGAAAAGTGAACAAGGATCGGCCGGCCGAGCTTCCTGAATCTGTTTGTGCGGATCATTACCCCGAGCATGCTGAGCGTGTACTTGTCCGTTACCTCGATCAGGTCCGGCATTTCTTCCAGAAGTATTCTTCGAATTATCGAATCGTTGACCATGTACTGCCATGGCATGATTATCCGGTAACGCTTATCGAAGACGGGCGAGTATTTTGCCGGCACGTAGTAAATGCGGGCGAACTCGTTTACTTCTTCGATCGTTTCGGATTCACCAGGCACAATGAGCCGAACATATCTTCGGTGACGTGCGGCTGCGGCAAGCAAATTGTTGTACGAGGTGCTGATCCCGCCGGAATTTTTGTGGTAATAGTTGGTGATGTGGACTGACTTCATGAGGCAGGCTCAGGTTACGATTCGCGGTTGGAGGTTGCCGGCAATGTGTCGCTGTTTGTGAGAGCCTGAGCGCCCCTTTTCTTGTTTCGCTTCCACATCCATATTATTGGGTAGAACATAAACTCGACGATGATCTTTGGCATCTGAGCGAGGTCCTGGCGGAGCGATTGTGCGTGGGAATCCTTTACAAGCAAAGCGTTGCGGCGCATAGCGAACAGATTGAAGATCGCTGAAACCATCGAGAACGAGATCGAGATAATTATTGCTTTGCCTTTGTTTACATCCCCGTTGAGGGTGTGAAGAGTGAACTCGATCATGTGACTGAATGCCGGAAGCATGACCATGATACAAAGAGTGGCCAGCCAGACCGGAGCGGCCTTGTGAAACGCCTGCACAAGAGAACCGCTGCTGCCCGATACGATGAGCCTGAAAATGAATTCGATCGACATTGCACCCAGAGCGGCGCGCCAGCCGGCCTTCAAATGCGTGAAGAGGTAGATCATGCTGCGGATGAGGCCGCTGCACACCGCCGCCTTCCAGTTCCAACGCCAGATCAGCATCTCGACCGGATGGCGCACAAGGTACCGAAAGACATCGACCACGCGATGCGGAGCGGGCGAGTTCTCAACCAACTCACTGAAGCCCTGGTGTCGCTCGATAGACTGCAGAGTTCCACAGACGGCGCAGACAATTTCGTCAGCATTCGACGTCACTGCCAGATCCGCGTCACAGCTGGCACATTTCAGTGTTTGATTTTCCGGCATAAAGAAATCGGAGCGAGCAATTCTTACGCGGGCGAGTCTGCCTGCATCTTAGCGGCATTTTTCCGCCCCCGTACATCCGCAAGGTAATCCTTTGCTTTCCGATAGGTTTCGTAAACGTTCTCAAAAACCGAATCCCACGATCTTGTAAGCGCAAAATCGAGCGAGGCTTTTTTCATTCGATCGAGTTTTTCAGAGTCATCGATGAGCTCGATCGAGTATTTCACAAACTCATCAAGGTTCTTCGCGACAAAGCCGGTCTCGCCTTCGCGGACAATAAACTTTGGTCCACCCTGGTCGGTAACAATGCAGGGAACCGCAGAAGCATTCGCCTCCTGCACTACGTTTCCGTATGCGTCCGTCTCGGACGGGAATACGAAGACGTCCATGTTTGCGTATGCTTCCGATAACGCCGCGCCTTCTAAAAACCCCGGCAGCTCGGCTGTGCTCATGTTCTCCTCAAGAAACGCTCGCTCGCTACCTTCCCCAACGATAAGAAAACGAAAGTTACCCTTTCCTGCCGCCAGCAAACGTTTTTCGATTTCAGCCAGAAGGCGGACGTTTTTCTCCGCGCGAAGCCGGCCAACAAAGCCGAAGCGAAAGATGCCGTCGTTCGTTGTCCGCTTGCCGGGTGAAAAGAGCTCAGTGTCAACGCCGCGGATCATCAGATCAGCTTTCCGGCCCGTGCCGGACTCGAGCATGTCGATGAGTTCCTGGTTGGGGGCGAGAAGCCGCTGCGGCATCTTGTAGTAAAGCTTCGCGCCGTCGAGTATCTTGCGCTCGAGAAAATCGGTGAAGCCGTAAAGAGTTTTCTTCGGAAGGAAGCTCAACCGCGCTCGCAGACGGCGGGCGGCATATTCGTGCAAATTCGTATGCCACGAGGCTACGATCGCTACGTCCATCTTCCACGCCAGATAAGCGCCGAGAATGCTGACATCATTGAGACCGGTTATGTGAAAAACATTGGGGCGAAATTTTTCGAGCTCTCGATGGACGAACGGAGCATGCCTTTGAAAGAACGGGTCGTAACGGAGCCCTTCGTCCATTGTGAACGAAGCAACAGAGCGCTTTAAGGATAGAGAGGTAAACTCACCATCCTGGACCACCTCGGTCGTCGGTCCGGCGTGAACGTTTATGAAGGGAAGCTCGCGCCTCTTTACGAACCTTACAAGTCTGTTACTGGTCATCGCGACCCCGTTCACTTCGAGAAATGAATCGGGGAAATATGCGACGCGTATTGAATCTTCCACAAAATTAACTTGCAACTAAAAAATGGCGGGAGTAGCCCCGCCGCCCATTCTTTCCAAGTTCCAGGAGAAGTTCTTACGAAGCGCTTCCCTGGGGAATTGCTCGCGATATCTCTTCCAGATCCGGGATCTCAAATTTCGTTTCCGACACATCGCGTGGCACCCGGTCTATCGTTTTCCTTGCCACGCGGAAAAACGGGCGCATTTTCGGACTGCCCATTAAACCTAGCGTCCAGACAGCTACTCGCAACCATGTTGGCCCCCCACGCAGCCAGCCGTGCGATGCAAGATTTCGGACACCTTCGCCGTCTCCGCTATCGAAGAACACGCGGTCGAACCACCTCTCCCTACCTTTTGCAAATTCAGGATAATGGCTCAGGATCTCCGCGAATGATTGAAGCTGCCGGGAATGAATAGGCTGTTCGTATTCCGGCATCAGAACTACTTCACTGCGTTTCTCGACGCGGATCTCGTTGACGAATTCTTCGAAGGTGCCAGCATTCGTAAGATTTATCACCGTGTTCGGTTTGCAGCCGTGACGATCGCCGCCTGTCGCGATAGGAATCCCCAACGCTTCAGCCATCTCGATCACGGCCTTGTTTTCCGACCAGGATCTGAAGCCGTTGATCTCAAACGCGTGAAGCCAGCGTCCGTGCTTTTTAATGAATTCTTTCAGCAAAGCCTCATGCCGCTCTTTGCCGACAATCTCGATGTCCCAAAGCGGATGATTCAAAATAACCAAGACGCCCGGAAGATCGTTCAGCATCGCGAAGACTTCTGTGAGCTTCTCGTAGGTGTGGTTTTCTTTAATAAAGGTAACGTCGAGAAGGGCCTTCATTATTTCGATCGCACGATCTTTCGGCAGATTGTGGACGCCGACGTGAAAGAATCCGTAATCGAAGGGAACCGTCCATTCCAAAGATATGGGGGCCCGTGCGCTTTCGGTGTTTTCGTTCACCTCGAGGTTTCCGTCGATACTATCGTGATCGGTAATCGAAACGATTGCGTCGAGTCCCGCCTTGTTGATCTGATTCTTCTCTAGATCGTATACGGTCTGCGGGGTGAGAGGCGGCGACCAGTACGCCGTGGAAAAATCTATAGCCCTGCCTTCTCTTTTAACGTAGTTATTGCGTTCTCTTCGCCAAAATGTTGCGATGATGGGCAGCTTTTCAGCGTAGTGCGGGACGAAATCGAGCATCTCCTTTGAGTTCTCGGTGTGGCAGTGAAGAGACACGCCAGTCTTTGCCTTCGCGGTAAGATCTTCCGCTTTGCGCAATATGTGCAGCCGTGTTTTTTTTAAGTTCATTACCTTCTCCGCGGGCGCCCTCGCCAATTAAACTCTATACGGTATCAAACGGTCTCTAGGATGTAAAACTGCTGGCGTTTGGCGGTTCCGGGCCGTGCTCAGCAGTTAATTACATGCGGCTCGGTCACGTTCAGACTCGGCTCGTCACATTTTGCAATCGGAGCAGAAGCGATTGCATCAAACTGTGAAAGTCGCTCAATAGAGATGCGAACCGTTCGTAGACCTGTTGCCAACATATCAATGACACCAGATCGAATTCGGATGCGACGGCTTCGTGTGATAGTTAACGGAGTGTCATAAATAAGAAATTAATTGTCATGAATCGCCTAAATGCGGTGTATTAGTTGTAGATAAGGAACGCCCCACGCACATTGCCGCTAAGGAGAAGCATTTATGAGTTGGTTATATTCACTAGTTTTCGCCGGGTTATTGTTTTCATCGAATGGCGAGGAGCTATCAAATCGCCCGCAGAATAGCGCGGCCGCACTGTTTGCCAGCCAAACGGTAGTGACGGACGAGATCGAAAAGTTTGAGCAGACATATCCGTTGACGAAGAACGGCAACGTAAGCGTTTCCAACGTGAACGGCTCGATTGTGGTCGAGGCTTGGGACCGCGAGGAAGTTAAACTCACCGCGACAAAAATAGGCGACAGCAAGGAGAGTTTGGCGGAGGTCGAGCTGGAGCAGCCAACGAGTGTGACGCGGCGCGCGACGGGTGGTGCCCAACGCGAGGCACGGCGGCCGGCGCGCGCGAGTGAAGCGCTTGGGGAGGTGCGCGAGCGAGCC
>JBDTMK010000099.1:0-9648 GCA_039934315.1 Pyrinomonadaceae bacterium
TGGATGAGCTGTTCTCGATGCATCTGCCCGACGAGTTTTTCGCCGAGACCGAAGATATTACTCGCGAAGGAATTATCGGCGGTTACATCCACGGCAACGAACCGTCGCATCACGTCGCCTATCTCTACAACTGGACCGACGAACCATGGAAGACGCAGGAGCGCGTTCGGATGATATTGAAACATCAGTATCATCCGACGCCTGATGGACTCGGGGGCAACGACGATTGCGGTCAGATGTCGGCGTGGTATTTATTCTCGGCGTTGGGATTTTATCCGGTCGCACCCGGTTCCGGGCAGTACGCGCTCGGTAGTCCCGCGATAAAAACCGCCGTTCTCAAATTGGAAAATGGGAAGACGCTTTCGATCGAAGCGAAGAATCAGAGCGACAAGAACGTTTACGTAAGGTCGGTCGCTGTTAACGGACAAACAATAAAAAGAAGTTACCTGACCGCCAACGAAATAATGAATGGCGGCAGCATTGTCTTTTATATGAGTGACTCGCCTGTAAAGTGACCGGTGCCGCCCACACCTTGATCCGCACGGAACGGGCGTCGTCACTGAGCTCAGGGCGAAACTCGTCCATCACTTCTATTCGGTCGTCGGGTTTGATGGAATATCTCCGAGGGTATCGAAACTGATCGCGCGCTGGCAAACGCCGCAGTTGTGGGCCTCGCCGGCTTCTTTGGTGATATGGGCACGCATAAGAAGGGGGCGAGAGATTGTCCTTTGGCATTCAATGAGGACCGGGACCTCGACGGGATCGTTGGACGCCTGAAATTCGACGCAGTGTGCGGCAGAAAATTAAAGCTGAAGCTTGGATCAAAGTTCGGGGCGCTTGAAGCGTTATTGAAGGCGTTTCACGGTTTCCGACGCGGAACTATTTCGTGATCTTCGTCGCACCCGAGCCGTCCGCATTCGCGATGTAGATCGCCGTCGACGGAAACCGACCCGAAACGTATGCGATCTTTTTTCCGTCGGGAGAGAACCGGGCGAAAAAGCTTTTGATGTTGCCGAGTTTTATAAAGCCCCGATCCGTCGGCATTCATCGTGTAAAGAAAACTTCCGTCGATAAATGAACCGTTGGATTCCGAATCGCGTTTCGAGCTGCTGAAGATGATCTTCTTTCCATCGGGCGACCAGCCCGGGTAAATGTTGTGGCCCACACCAGCCGTCAACAGAGTCTTATTCGAGCCGTCCGAGTTCATGATCCAGACCTGATCCTTCCCGTCGCCCTTTTCGGTGTAACAGACGATCCGCTTGCCGTCCGAGGACCACTGCGGATTGAAATAGCCGACGGCGTCGTTATCCTTCGTTAACCGCGTGACCTTCGAGCCATCGGCCATCATCGTGTAGAGTTGATACTTTCCACCCTCCCGGGTCGATACGAACGCGATCCGTTTCCCATCCGACGAGAACGCGGGTGCAGTGTTCTGGCCCGGTCCGTTCGTGATCTGCTGAATGCCGGTCCCGTCGGGATTCGCGTAAAAAATATCCGTCCGTTTTGATCCCGGAATCTCTGAGCTGAATGCGATCCGCCGCTTCGCCCACGAAGTATAAAACTCGTTCTTGTCATCTCCGCTGATCTTTCGAACATCGGAACCGTCAACCCGAATCACGTAAAGATCTGCCTTTAGCGTGTTCGTTTTCTGATCGATGTCATGAAGGCCCGTGAACGCAAGATACTTTCCGTCCGGCGACCAAGATACGTCTTGCTGAAACATGGCCGTCTGCGCGCCTGTTCCGAGAGTGGTAAGAAAGATGAACGAGGATGAGATTAACAACTTGGCAATTCGCTCAATCATATTTCTGCATACGGCTGGCGCGCGGACCTCGTTTCGTTTTGTTAGCGGATGGCGAGGTAATAACGTGTAAGTGTGAACGCCAGAATCACGACCACGAAGATCAGTGCACCGAGTACCTGTTTTCGGGAGAATTTCATCTGGTGGTGAACTCCTGGAGGTAGGCAAGGCGCAACGATTGCCTTAGATAAAATAATTGACGTTTGACGTTCCTGGACATGTAGGCGCCCGTCAATGATGGCTCAATATGCTTTCGTGACTTCGACGCCGGTGTAGTAGTGCTTGATGATGTCGTCGTATTTCACACCCATCTTCGCCATGCCGTATGCGCCGTACTGGCACATGCCGACGCCGTGCCCCCAGCCGCGGCCGGTGAAGGTGTAATTCGTAACCTGATTTCCCGAGTAACGTTTGTTGATGACGAAGAGCTGCTCTTTTAGCCGGAGTGCGGAGCGTATCGCACCGCCTTTTAGGATCTTAGTTCCGTTCGAGCCGATGATCTCAAGCTCAGCGGCACGTCGCGAATAACCCTGGCGTTTTATGTTCACGTCATAAAGGGTACCGATGTTGCGAACATATCGCGATAGCCGGGACTGGACGGCGGATGCTCCGAGTGAAGTTGTCCAGTTCGTGAAAGGTGACATGCGTTCGGCAACAGTTGGCTGATCTGTCGGGCTCACTTCGAGATAAAACACGGCTCCGGTCGCATCAGTTTGAAAGCGAACTTCCTCGCCGCCGACCAGCGCCACTTCTTTAACCGGATACGAGCTTGCCCCGAATGTCCGAAACAAAAAAACATCCGGTCTGACGGCCACGGTTCGTTCCGACTTCCCGCTCTTTAAAATCAGTTTTCCGGCGATGGTGGATTTGGCCTCGGCAGTTTGCAGCGAGGGCATCCATTTTTTCGTTTCGTAGATTTGCCGGATCAGGCGAAGCAGATCAGCGCGGCGAAAACTCTTCTGCGGTTTCAGAGTCAGATCAGCGTGAAGCGTGAACAGTCCGTCACGCATCAACATTGCAACGTCGGCTCGTCGCTCTTTCGGTATCTCGCCCGCGTCGTCGAACGCGAGGTGGTAATTGACATCCGAGTCGCTAAGCAACGTGTCCGGTGCTCCCGGCGTGTACGCAAATGACGCCAAAACGCGTGCGAGTTCGACCGGTCTCAAAGTTTCTTTCGTAACGTTCGGGAACGTTTTGCCGAATTTCGAGGCTATCTGATTCAGCCAGTTTGAAATTTCGCCGACCGTCGGTTCTTCATCGAACCAATCGTCGGTTAACTGATTTGTAGTAAGCGAAAAACCGTTCACCGCAAGCAGCGACATCAGAGGTACCAGGTCGAGGTATTCTTCGTTCCTAAGCTTCGCCGGCGTGCGAACTGTCTTGATCAGAAACGGTTCGAAATGTTTGTGGCCTTCGAGTGAACATTCGACTCCCCGAAGATAAGGCTCGTGCGTGTCGAAAACGTTCTCAACGTTTTCCGTGCGCCCGCCGCATGTCGATGTGAAGTACGCCATGATCGGCTTGCCTTCATACGTCGCGACCATACCACGCGTCTCGCGAACGGCCTGCGTTCCCATCCTTGTTTCGATCGCGACGCCTTTGTAAACCTGAGACCAAACCGTCGGCACCATGTCGAAGCCCTTCGTACCGTAAGTATTCGTATTTGCGACTGCGTAAGTTCGAGCGGCGACCGCCTGCGCTTTTTGCGCCTCGATGTGCGGCAGGCCGAGCTCCGCCGGCACAACCCCGAGAAGGTAATCTTCGAGCGGAACAACATTGACGACCGTTAGCGATCCGCGGGAATTTACAAAAACTTCGAGCTTGCCGCGATATGCTTTGCCGTTCAATTTAACAGGAACAGCGCGGTCGTTGAATGAACCGAACGCGACCGATTTCAGCGATGAATATTTTGCCGACTCGCTCGGACCGTTGATGATGACTTCTCGGAGGCTCGGATTCACGACATCGGGCCCGATAACGCTCGATGTGCCTGTTGTCTTTATCAAGCTGCGAACTTCGGACTTGCCCGCCGTTCTCAACTGGCGCGAAAGCTCGACAGCGTCGTCGGAAGGCACAACCTTTTTCTCCGTAACCACGGCGACATCTGGAAAACCTTTCTCGGCGAGCATCGCCTTGTATGCGTCAGACTCTTCGGGCGTTTCTTTGATCGACCCGATCCAAACTTTCCATGTGTTTGTCGCAACGTCGATACTAACCAGGGCCGTCTCGCCAGTGTCTTCACGAATATCCTTTGCGATATCGTCGGCCTCTGCGGCGTTGGGAAGATTCTGAATTTCGAAACGGTAATTTTCTATTTCAGGGGGACGATACGCCCGGGCGGAGACCGAAACACGATTTGTCGCCAGATATTTGCCTGGTTCATCCGGGCTGTATGCGACGAGTTGCGTGTCGGAGGTGGTGATGGAGACCGAACTAGCATTCGTTGTAAGGCCGATGCGCACGAGCGGCTCCTGCTCGAGATAAAAGAATTCCGGCGCCGCGGCGGAGCCTCCAGCTGAGGAAATTATAATAAGGAAAACAAAGAGCGCTAAGTGAGCTTTCATCACAGGCATCATAGCAAAACTGGAGAGTCAGGTATCTTGCGTGCTGCGGCGACCTAAATTGAAAGATCCTTCAAATCCCGCGGAGCAAAAACGATGCACGCGATCCGGCTATGGTTTGGCATTCGTAACGATGCGCGGCCGCGTCGATACCTTGGCTTTACCGGGCGGCGGGAACGCAGGAGTTTTGACGGCGATCGGCTTCGGAGAAGCGGGCTTTGCCGGGACCTTTTCTTTCGCCGGAGAAGCAGCCGGTTTTGTAGGCTTCGAAGACTCAGGCTTCGCTTTAGCGTCGTTGTTTTTTACAGTTGCGGCGGGCTTCTCGGGAACTGACGTCGCCGTTCGGCTTTCGGCCGAGGGCATTTCTAATGCGGGCTTCGTTTCATCAGATGGCTTTACGGAATTCTTCGGCGCAGTTTTCGTCGGCGGCACTGCTGTTTCGGTAAGGGGAACCGCACTCGCTGCTTGCCTGGTTTGTGCAGGCGGCGGCATCGAGCCCGCCGAGCTCGACGTTTCGAGATATCTTGTTGCAGAACCGAATCCAAAAAGAAACAGCCCTATCAAAGCTACGATGCCAACACCGAGAAGTATCGAATGGTATTGACCGGATGCACTCCATTCCGACTCTCCGGCGAAAGCCGAAAACATTCCGTCATTTCGTCTCTTCTCTGCGATCTTTCGCTCCGTCGCTCCACCTAAAATAGTCGGGGAAAATCCAATATCGGTTCGTGCTGCGGGACGTTGGGCGGGAAAAGCATTCGGCCGACCCGACCGCTCGACGACGCGCTCCCAGTCGACGCGGATCTGTTTGCTTGGCGGCCTCACAATTGTGATCTCTTCGAGGTCAGCCAGATTCACAGCGAACCCGAGGCCGCTCCGCCTGGCCGCAGGTTTCGCTGCCTTTGAATCAGGACGGACATCGGAAACGATCGGGTTCGGCATCTTCACCGCCGCACCCGCGAGAGCTGGTTCCGGCGTTTTCACTTTTGATGTTACGTGGGACCGTCGAGACGAAGCCGCTTTTTTCCCGGGTGCCCTTTTCGGTTTTGGAATTTCGAGTACAGGTGCTTCGGGTTCGGCAACTAGCGGCTCCTCGATCGCAACCGACTCTTCGGCAAGGGCCCGAGTCTTAACCTCGATCAATCTTTCAACCGGTGCCACGTTTTCGCAAATCACCACAGATTCTTCGAAAGGATCTTCGATCGATGCCAAACCTGCAGGCACGACAAGCGCTTTGGGAACTTCGACCGGTGCCGAGTTTGTAAACACAACCGGCGCTTTTGTAATTGGCGCAGGAGTTTCGATGGCAACCGGTGTCTCGATCACGACGGGAACGTCAACCGCGCTTTCCTCGAGAATTTTTTCAACGATCGGTGTCGCATTTGCAAACACAACCGGCGTCGGTTCTTCTTCTGCCGCAGGCGCCTCGATGGCAACCGGTGTCTCGATAAAGACGGGAACTTCAACCGCGGTTTCTTCGAGAATTGTTTCAACGATCGGTGCCGCATTTGCAAACACAACCGGCGTCGGTTCTTCTTCTGCCGCAGGCGCCTCGATGGCAACCGGTGTCTCGATAAAGACGGGAACTTCAACCGCGATTTCTTCCGGTACTTTTTCAACGCCCGAAGCCTCTAGTTTTTCCTGTTTAGCAGGGATCGCCATCGGGACTTCGATCACTTCGGCTTCTTTTACTTCCGCACCAGGAGCTTCGATAGTTTTCTCGCGAGCCGCGACAGCAATAACCTCCGCTTCAGGCCGGCCTTCTTCTGCCAGCGCCTGAAGGGCGGCGGCTTCTGACGGAATGTCGTCATCCGGTGTTTGCCATTCGATTTTTTTCGGGATACGCGGCGCGGGTACCGCACCGGCTCTCGCCTGCATTGCCTCAATCTCGGTTGATCTGCTTTCCAGAATTTTACGATCGACGGAATCGAAAATGGGAGTTGCGGGAGCCTCCGATGTTTCAGGAGCGAAGTCGCTCACGACCGATTGCACTTTTTCCTTCCAGGACATCGGCCGCGGGCGCGGGTCACGGTAAATCGGCTCCTGTGCCAGCGTCGGTGACGGTTCGACCGACGGTTCCCCGGGCACAGCGACTTCGGTATCCCGAGTTTCCTTCTCATCAATAACCTCACCGTAAGAAGTGGCAGCAGCCAACGGTTCGCAGCCCGTTTCCAGAGACTCTGGCGATTCGTTTTCGGCGCTAGTAAATACCGGTTGTACTGTCCGAAGCGTATCCGACCGCACCGGTGCCGGAGCTTCCAAGCGCATCGGCGTAACAGGCAACGGATCGGCAGAACTCAAGGGCAAGCCCGCGGATGCCGAAATTGGCGTCGCCGGAAGCGGCCGCCACGCCGGTGTTACACCTGCCGGCGGCGGAGTTGAAACATGGGTCGCGAGTTGTTCAATGTGGCGAAGCTGACGGGCTAACACGTTCGCAGAAGACTGGCGGAGCCGCGGCTGCTTTTGGAGAGCTTCCGTCAAGCTGTGCGTGACAAGCATCCGCAAGTGAAAGTTATTGATCCTGATATCTGGTACCGGCTGGCTTTTGTGCTTTTGGATCAAGCCAACAGCTTTGGCGGCGTCGAACGGCGGAGCACCCGAAAGCAGTTCATAAAAAACGATGCCGAGACTGTACACGTCGGTCTGCGGGCCCGTCTCCGCACCCGAGCATTGCCCGGGTGAAAAGTACTTAAGCTGATCCAATGCAGAGTCGGCCAGAAATTTGTTAGAAATGAGCGAGCGAGCGACAGCACCGCCGAAGTCAGGATTCTGGATCCGCACGAAAAGTCCTCGTGCCCGATCCGAAGTCAAGACAATATTCTCCGGGCGGATCGCACCGTGCCTTAGCCCGCTGAGATGAAGTGCGTGGAGCGCTTCCGAGATCTGGCGCACTATCACGACTGAACTCAGTAACTCCGGTAGCCCGAGGTCGTTCAGGAATTCGCGCATCGTTCTGCCGTCGGCCTCTTCCTGCACAACGTAGGCTTTGCCATCGTCTAAAACTCCCGCTTCATATGTATCCACGACGCTCGGATGAAAAAGCGTAGCGGCCAACTTCGCTTCCCGAAGGTAATCGTCTACATATTCTGTTGCGGATAATATCCTGATCAGACAGGTTTGGCCGGAATCCAATTGGCGGGCACGGTAGGTCTCAATTTTTACACCCGTTTCAACGAGGCGTTCCAGGCGATAGCCGGCGATCATTTCAAGACTGCCGTCGTGAGTTTCGGAAAGAGCAGGATGGTTTTCTTCGGTGCAGAATGCGACCGATTCGTCGTAGCAACGCCCACAAACAGAACAAACTTTCACTTCTCTACCCCCGTTAGCTAGTTCGATCTGCTGACTCTCGATAAAGCGATCGAAGTCAGCAATGCTGAAGCGTGACCTAAAACTGCAAGATCGATGCTATCTGCTCGACTACTATTTTGAATCAACTATTGGCTAGGAGATCGGAGAGAGCTGCTCGCCATGGTCCGCCAGACTATATCCACTTTTTACTACTTTGAAAATATGAAGTCAAGGATTTCCTAACGCCAGCGTATTCTGGCTTACGATAGAGGAAACCGCACGATTAGTTGCCTGCAAATTTCTCGAGTGCATTAAAGATGAACGGGAAAGTTCCGAACGTTTGTCCGCGATGCTGGGGTCGAAATGCGAAAAGTACAACCTTTCCTTTCCCGTACGCGACCTCGGCGAGTGCGGTCTTCCCGTTCAGGTATTTTTCACCGAGCATCCAGCCGGACATCAACGCGTCCTTTTCGGCGTACGTGGCGATCCGCGCGACACGAGCGTCGGCCGCGACCTCGAAAGCGGAGCTGCCGATAAAATATGCCGGCGTATCTTCCAGCATGCCTTTCGCGTAAGAATGCTGCGTATCGACCTTCAGTTTGACGATCGAGCCCGGATTGTAGAATTCGTTTCGTTTTAGCCCGGTGAGCACATTTCGCAGCGGCAGACCGAAGCGCTTGATCGCCAGTTCACATGAATTGTCGAAGCAGATAAGCTTGCCGCCGCGTTCGACGAACCTCTTGAGGTTTTCGGCGCCCTCTTCTCCGATACCGCCCGCAAACTCAGCGGGATACCGCTGTTCGCTCAAGCCGTTTACGATCGTGGCCTCGTTGTCGGCTGCGAGAACGATCACATCGTAATCGAGTCGGCCAACCCGAACGTCCGCGTTCGAGATCGAATGGTAGGGAATCTGGTACGTCTCAAAGACAAATCGCGTCCAGCCTTCATCCATCGATGAAGTGTATGGCTTGTAAAGCCCGATCCTCGGATTTGTTTTAAGCGGGTTTGAAAGCTTCGGAAACGGCGTCGCCGACTGCGGGAGGTTAAGAACGGCACGCGCCTGATTTGCATATTCGACGCGCTTTATCGAGTTTCGGTTCTTCTCGATGTCACGTATGTCCCAGACTTCGTATGCCTCGACACCCATCTGCAAAGGTAGTGTCCAGCCCGCAACATCGTACGGTACCTCAGCCTCGCCCTTCTCGTTCACGCGGTGCGGATACTCCTGTCTTTCAAAAAGCGATAGCACATTATTTTTCTGCGGCTGGTTCAGAAATACGAGAAAGCTGCCGAGGGGTATCTCGTGAAAGTCTTCCGCCCTGCTGTGCTTCACATAGAGTTCGTTGGTCATCTCGAAAACTTCGATTCCCTGCCACATCAGGATCTCGAGGAAACGCGCGACCGTTTCCGATCGCGGCTGGCCTGCCATAACAACGTACGCCTGCGGAACATTCGCATCGGGCTTTAGATTTTGATTGTTCAGATCGTAGAAGTTCTGCAGGTAACGCGATCTGTACTTTGCGGCCAATGATAAAAGCGCGCGGCTTGCCGTCATCTCGATCTCTGCAACGTCGCGCGGCCGCCAGAGTCCCGGCTCCCACGCGTCGGGGTGCGCTGTGTTCTCCATCAAAGGCGATTCCAGACCTCGAGCGGCCCTGTTCCGCTGCATCTGCTCTTTCGTGATCGTCACCGGAGACATTAGATCCGCGCTCGCCGCCTCAGATAATATGCCGATCGAATTGTGAAAATAAGGCGCCGATCTAAAGCCGCCATGCCACCATGTGTCGAACGTCGTGTTCGTTGCAACTCCGGCGATATTCTTCGCCTGAAGGTCGGCTGCCATCTTGTATCCGACGAGTCCTACCTCGCGAAGGATCGTCGGCGGCACGCGCGGATTGGGGGGATCGAAGAACGGGGGAATCACGAATCGCACGCCGGTCTGCCCCATTTGATGGACGTCATAGACCAGCTGCGGGAACCATTCCTGCCAAAATAATT
>JBDTMK010000100.1:0-9627 GCA_039934315.1 Pyrinomonadaceae bacterium
CGTCGGTTGCCTTAAGCCCCGTCTGGAGCGGTTCTTTCACAGGCTGACGATCGATGATGCCGGGAGCGATACGCTCTACTGAATTGAACGCATCGGTGATGATCTCGCCTTTACCGTCGATGGGATTTCCCAGCGCGTCAACGACGCGGCCGATCATCGCGTCGCCGACAGGCACGCTCATGATTCGGCGGGTACGTTTTACTTCGTCGCCTTCTTTGATCTTCTGAAAATCACCGAACAGCACCGTACCGACCTTGTCTTCTTCAAGGTTGAGGGCAAGGCCGCGAACTCCGAACGGAAATTCCAGCAGCTCGCCGGCCATGACCTTCTCAAGCCCGTGGATCTCGGCGATACCGTCGCCGACCTTGATAACGGTTCCGACTTCGTCAACCGTCATGCTCGCATCGAAATTCTCGATCTGAGCACGAATAATTTCATTAATTTCGTTGGCTTTAATTGCTTCCATATATTTGTTCGTGGTTCGTAAGTTGCTTATTCGCAGCCGAGGCATCAGCGAACAACGATCAACGAACTACGCACCGATCAATTCTTCTTTTAGATTTTCTAATTGCGTTCTTACCGAGCTGTCGTATATGGTCGAGCCGATCTGCGTGATGACGCCTCCGATCAAACTCGGGTCGACAGAATAGTTCACTTTTACTTGTTTGCCCGTGAGCCTTTCGAGGTTCGTTTTCAGCTCGTTCGCTTGAGCGGCCGACATCTCGCGTGCGGACGTCACCTCGGCGATCACGCTTCCGCCGCGTTCTTCGAGCACAGCATCGAACCGGTCATTTATCGCCCGAAGCTCCGTCAGGCGGCTATTCCGGAGAAGAACTCGCAGAAAATTCCCCGTCGTTTTTGAGGGCCTTACTTTGGCAAGCAGGCTCTCGAGGACCTTTTCCTTGCTCGCGTGCTGGATCGAGGGATTGCGAAAAGCACTCTGCAGATCCGGGTTATCGGAGATCAGCTGCTCCCATGTTCGCAACTCGCTCTTTACGGTTTCGGTTTCACCTGAACCGGCTACAACGTCGGCCAAAGCCGTTGCGTATCTGCGTGCGATCGTTTCGATACTCATTAATTCAAACCTCCGATCGCCTCAATGCCCGACCTAACCAAAACAGCATCGTTCTCCGGGTTTATTTTTCCACGCAGTTTTTCCTCAGCGAGACGGACACTCTCCTCAGCGGAAAAACGCCGCAGCTCGGATCTCGTCTGAAGTGCCAACCGATTGATCTCGCTTTCGGCCTGCTGGCGCATTTTGCTGATCTCGTCTTCTGTCTGCTGGGCAATATTCGTCTCCTCGGCATGGGCTTCCGCTTTTGCTCGGCTAACTACGGACGCTTTTTCCGAACCGAGTGCGGCGAGTCTTGCCTCGGCGGACGTCAGCTGTGCAAGTGCGGCCTGCTTTGCCTGCTCTGCCTTGATCAATTCCGAACGGATCGCTTCGCGTTTTGCTTTGAATGCTTCGCTAAGCGGCTTTTTTACGAGGTAAACCAGCAACGCGACGAAGATCGCGAGGTTGATAAACTTCCAGGCCTCGAATCCGGGGTAGTTCAAATACTTGTCGTAAAACTCCGTGAAGCCGCCACGGCCGGTCGCGTGTCCACCCGCTTCAGCAAGTAAAACAATTACGTTGTAAAAAAAGGCAAACATACTTCGCTACACTTTCAAGATATTGCTGCTGATCTTTTCCGCCATTGCTTCCGCTTCTCTGGCTAGGACCGCCTTCGCGTCTGCGGCCTGATTCTGAACTTGCTCTTTCTCCGCCGAAAGCAACGCTGCGGTCTCGCTCTTGGCAGCCGTTATCTTCTCTTGCCGTGCACTGATCGCAGCCAAGCGCTGTTTTTCGATCAGCTCGTAACCCTCGCTGCGGGCGGCAAGGAGCTCGCGGTTGTACTTGGCTTGTTTGTCGCTGACATCACTAAGGATCGCTTCAGCTTCGCTGCCGTGACCGCCTTTGTGTTTTTCGCGCGCCTCTATGACGCGATTGATCGGCCTGAAAAACGTGCGATTCAGGATCCAGATCATGATCAGGATCAATGCAATGTGGATGAAGAGCGTGCCGTCCGGAAAGAGCTGGATCGATTCGGCAAAAGCCAGCAAAACCATATTTCTTAAACTATTATCGCTTATTAAAACCCGCGAAAAATCAAGCTAATCTCAAAACATAAGAGATTATCACGCGAGTTTTTGACGGTCAAGGAAGGCCCCTTTTCGGTCGCCGGCATTTTCAAACTTCTCATATCTTCGCGTCTTAGCGCCTTTGCGTGAACACACCAATCGAGACGTGCGCGCTTATGTGTTCACGCCAAGACGCTAAGACGCGGAGTCGGATTCGAGATTTCCGAACCAGGAATGCGTTGAACGTTATCCCTACTCCGCTTCCAAGTTGTGGTAGAGTCCGAGTTACTTTTCACCAAACAAGTGACCGAAACACATCAACTTAAGAAAATTCTCGGCGTGTCATTCGGAGTCGCAGTCACTATCGGAGGAATGATCGGGCTCGGGATCCTGCGGACTCCGGGAGCGGTCGCCGCGGAGCTTTCAAGTGTCTGGCTGATTCTTCTGGTATGGACTGTCGGCGGTATCTACGCCTTGCTCGGAGTCTTCTCGGCCGCAGAACTTGGCGTTAGCATTCCACGTACTGGCGGCTGGTATTCTTTCGCTCGTCGCGCGTTTGGAGAATACGCGGGCTTCGCGGCTGGATGGATGGATTGGATCGCTTATCCGGCCACCATAGCGATCGCGGCGATCACGACCGCTCAATACCTGGCGCTACTTTTTCCGGGGCTAACTAATTACGTCTCGTTAACGGCAATTGCCATCGTCTTAGCGGTCACATTCGTGAACTGCCTCGGATTGCGATCCGGCAGCCGCTTCCAGGAAATTCTGAGTTTTCTGAAGGCCTTCGTTTTTCTTGCCGTCATAGTCGCCGCTTTCGTCTTTACCGGCGAGGCGGAAAGTTCGACGCAAGCTGCAGAATCCGTTCGGCCGGCGATACCCCTCGCCACGGCTTTGATAATTGCGCTCCAAGCCGTCATCTACACTTATGACGGCTGGTATTCGGCGATCTATTTCTCAGAGGAATGTACGGACACGTCAAGTATTCCAAGATCGATGGTCATCGCGGTTATTTTCGTGACGATTATTTATGTCTTGTTCAACGCAGCTTTGCTTTACTCTCTGCCGTTATCTCAGCTCGCATCTTCGACGCTTCCGGTAGCAGACGTCGCCAATAAAATTTTTGGTATCTACGGTGATCGGGTGATCACTGTGGTCGCGCTTGTGACGCTGCTGAGTATTTTGAACGCAAATCTGCTCACCGGTCCGAGGATACTGTTCGCTCTCAGCAGAGACGGGCTGTTCACAAAATCAGCGGGTAAGGTGAATGAAGGTGGAACGCCGGCGAACGCTCTCTTTATCACCGTCGCCGTTTCAATACCGGTAATTCTGACGGGGTCGTTCGAGACGATACTCGCCGTCACCGCATTCCTCTTCATCGCACTTTATGTATCTGGATTTCTGGCCGTAATTGTTCTCAGATATCGCGAAGCCGATCTCGCACGGCCATACAAAGCGTTCGGTTATCCGTGGACGACGGGGATCGTGCTTCTCGGATCCTTCGCCTTTCTCATCGGTGCGATAGTCACCGACACGCTGAATGCTCTTTATGCGATCGGTCTTATGATTCTCAGTCTTCCGTTCTATTATCTTGTAAAGCGGACAAGGAAACCTGCGGTTGAATCTTTGCCTTGATAACAAGTTCTTATGACTCAGGGTCGAGCCCCTCGAAATCGAACACTCACTCTCACGGACGAGGAAAAACAACGGCTTCGAAAGTCGCTCGTGGGTGCGGAAACTATCGGAGTCGGGATCATATGTGGAGACTCGACATCCGTTCTCGGATCGCTCCGCAGTTCTCGATTCGACCTTCTCTTTGCAGACCCGCCCTACAATCTGACAAAGCGATTCGGTACGGAAGAATTTCGGGCGACGGATGCTGACGCATACGAAGCGTGGCTCGATTCGTGGCTTTTGTTGTGTGCTCCGTTGATGAAAAGGACGGCCAGCATTTATATCTGCGGCGACTGGCGCTCCGGATCGGCGATCGAACGCGTCGGGTCGAAGTATTTCAAACTACGGAACCGTATCACCTGGGAACGTGAAAAGGGCCGCGGCGCAAAGCAAAATTGGAAGAACTCCGCCGAAGACATTTGGTTCTTTACAGTATCGGACGAGTTCACTTTCAATCTCGATGCCGTGAAACAGCGCCGACGAGTGCGAGCGCCGTATCGAGAGAATGGAAAGCCGAAAGACTGGAGCGAATCCGACGGTGGTAATTTTCGCGACACCCATCCGTCGAACCTCTGGACCGATATCACCGTTCCGTTTTGGTCGATGCCGGAGAACACGGACCATCCGACGCAGAAACCGGAGAAGCTTCTTGCGAAGATCATCCTTGCAAGCACGAACCGAGGCGACCTGATCCTCGATCCATTTGCGGGCAGCGGAACGACCGCGGTCGTCGCTAAGAAACTCGGACGCGATTTTGTAGCTATCGAAGCGGACGAGAAATATTGCCTGCTCGCCGCGAAACGGTTGCAGATGGCGGAGATTGATAAGTCGATACAGGGATTTTCGGATGGCGTCTTCTGGGAAAGAAACTCAGCTCCAACCCGCAAATGAACGTCTTTGCGTCTTTGCGACTTTGCGTGAAAATAAATCTCGAATTACGAGCACGCCATTCCTCACGCAAAGTCGCAAAGACGCAAAGCAGCCGCTAAGATAAAACGTAAATGAAGATCGCAACGTGGAATGTTAATTCGATCAATATCCGCATGCCACAACTACTCGGTTGGCTCGAGACGACGGACATCGACGTTATATGTTTTCAGGAAACGAAAACCGTCGACGAGAATTTCCCTGTCGCCGCGCTGAAGGATCTTGGATACGACGCGGCCTTCATGGGACAGAAATCCTACAACGGCGTCGCGATCGTCTCGAAGTTTCCGATCACGGATGTTCAGAAAAACTTCCTGGACGATAACGACGAATCGCACAAACGGATGATCGCGGGAACTATCAACGGCATTCGCGTCGTGAACACATACATTCCAAACGGCAGCGAGCTTTGGAGCGATAAATTTAATTTCAAGCTCGATTGGCTTCAGCGGCTCCGGCGCTTTTTTGACGAGAATTGCGATGTCAATTCCGATGTACTGCTGTGTGGTGATTTCAACGTCGCGATGGAAGATCTCGATGTTTGGAACACGGCGGTTTGGGAAGGGAAAATACATTTCTCAAGGCCCGAGCGTGCGGCGATGACCCATGTAAAGCAGTGGGGCTTCGTCGATGTCTATCGAAAGCTGAATCCCGACACAAAGGAATTTTCCTGGTGGAATTACCGCGAAGGCGCCTGGCAACGCAATCAGGGGCTTCGCATCGATCACATTTGGACATCGCCTTCTCTGGCTGAAAAATGCGCTGGCTGCTGGATCGACAAAGCGCCTCGAACCCTCGAGAAGCCCAGCGATCACGCACCCGTAATTGCCGAGTTCACCGACGCATAACTCGATCGTTTAGCCGGCGGTCTCCGACCGCCGCATCGGTCGATGACCGATGGCTAAGGGAGGCCTGTCTATTTTGTGAAAATCGCGACCTGGAATATCAACTCGATCAAATCTCGCATCGATCACGTTCTGAAATGGTGCGAGATCAATCAACCGGATGTTCTTTGTCTCCAGGAAACGAAATCCGTCGACGAAAAATTTCCGTACGTAAAATTTCGCTCAGTGGGATATCCGCACATTGAACACCTCGGCGAGCGCGCTTACAACGGCGTCGCGATGATCTCGAAACTCCCGCTTACTAATGTTCAGAAGAATTTGCCCGACGATAAAAAGTCCGCGCAGTCGCGCCTAGTCGCCGCCACTATCGGCGGCTTTCATGTCGTAAACATTTACGGCCCGCACGGGACGTCACGGGCTACCGAAAAGTACGATTTGAAATTGAAGTGGCTTGAGCGACTCAGAAAATATCTGGACAAAAGTTTTTCCCGGGATGATGACGTAATTCTATCCGGCGACTTCAACGTCGCACCTCACGAGCTGGATGTCTGGAGCGTCCCTGCGTGGCGAAATAAGCTTCACTTCACGAAGCCCGAACGTGACGCGATCCAGGACCTTAAGAAGTGGGGATTCGTCGATTTATTTCGCCAGGTCAACGGCGACGAAAAAGAATTCTCATGGTGGAGCAACTTTCGTCACGACTTTGAGAAGGATCGCGGGCTGCGAATCGATCACATCTGGGGGTCTCCGTCCCTCGCAGAACGATGTACGGACTGTTGGATCGACAAAGACCCGCGCGGCTGGGGCCATCCATCGGATCACGCACCAGTCGTTGCGGAATTTATTTGATGAATGATCCATCCGTTATCCGATCATTACGCTAAGCATCTAGATCGACCCTCCGTCGAATCCTTCGACTGGAAACGTGACCTTATCATCCTCGCGTTGCAGGCCGAGGATGTATAGCAAAGGCAAGTAGTGATCAGGTGTCGGGGCAGACAGCATTGCGTCCGGCCCAAGCGTTTCGTAATCGACGAGCGGTGCGTGATCACCTTCGAGCATAAGCTCGCGCGCCTTCGACTCAAATCTCAACGCCCAGTCGAATGGCTCGACAACGTCGTGACTCCCCCATGCATATGCATGAAGGTTGTGCACGATGTTGCCGCTGCCGATAACAAGCACGCCTCCGTCGCGGAGTGGCATCAGCATTCGCCCGAGTCGATAGTGTGATTCGCCGGGCTCGTTTTCGTTTATGCTTAGCTGGACAACCGGTACGTCGGCGTCGGGAAATACGTGACATAGCACCGACCACGTTCCGTGATCGAGCCCCCATTTTTCATCATCGAGTATCAGGTCCTCGACGATCGCTTCGACTCGCTCGGCGAGCTCACGCGAGCCGTGCGCCGGATATTCAACTTCGTACAGCTCACGAGGGAATCCGCCAAAGTCGTGAATGGTGCGCGGGCGGCCCATCGCCGTAACCGCGACGGTAGGGATGCACCAGTGCGCCGAGATGCAAAGTATCGATCGAGGTTTGGGGATGTTGCGGCCGATCTCTGACCAGGCCTGCGTGAACACATTGTCCGCGAGCGCGTTCATCGGGTTACCGTGACCGAAAAATATCGCGGGCATTCGCTCGCTCATTTTTTTCGAAGCTCCTTAATCCTTTTCCAAAGCTGAGGCAGTAACGCCATCGTTTTTAGCAGCGAGCCGCTCGCGAACTTTGTCGCGAATCCCCGAAATGTCTTTACCGCCTCGGGTGAATACGGCAGCCACCATGCGTCTGGAAGATAAGCGAAACGATTTACGTGAATGTGCTGCGGCTGAACGAGTTCCATCAAACCTTCGCGGCCGTGCGTGCGGCCGCGGCCCGAGTTTTTGAATCCGCCCCACGGTGCCTGTCCGATGCCGTGCGTGTAAAGAACTTCGTTGACGCAGACGGTACCTGCCTCGATCTGTTCTGCGACGCGCCTGCCTTTTTTATAGTCGCGGGTCCAGACGCTTGCCGTTAAGCCGAACTCCGAATCGTTGGCGAGGTCTATCGCTTCCTCTTCGGTTTTGAAAGTCGCGATCGGCAACGTCGGGCCGAATGTTTCCTCCTGCATCGGAAGCATGTCGTTTGTTGCGCCCGATATAACGGTCGGTTCGTAGAAGAGACTTGGGATCTGGGATTTGGGATTTGGGATTGCGGATTTCCCGCCGATCTCGATTTTCGCCCCGGCCTGTTGAAACTCGTTGACGTGCTTTTCGACGATCTTCAATTGCCGCTCCGACGACATCGCACCGATCGAGACATCTTCCGCGTCGCCGGCACCTTGTTTGAGCCCACGCGTTTTCTCGACAATGCGCTTCGTCAATTTATCCACAATGCCTTCCTGGGCGTACAAGCGTTCGACAGATGAGCACGATTGTCCGGAATTACAGAACGCTCCCCAGACCGCGGCACCGGCTGCGAGCTCGAGATTTGCGTCATCGAAAACGATCATCGGGTCTTTGCCGCCGAGCTCAAGGACGACCGATGTAAGATCCTTCGCCGCAGCTTCGGCGATCTTCTTTCCCGTAGCCACCGAGCCGGTGAACATGATCTTGTCCGGTGCGGAATCAACCAGCGCCGCGCCGGTTCGTCCATCGCCGGTCACGATTTGGATAAGATTCGCAGGCGCCCCTGCTCGTTCAAAAATTTCTCCGATCTTGAGTCCGACGAGCGGAGTCAGCTCGGATGGCTTTATGACAACGGAATTTCCTGCCATCAATGCCATCGCCGCTTCGCCAAGCGGAATTGAGAACGGGTAATTCCATGCAGGAATGATTCCGACCACGCCGAGCGGGTGATAGACGATCTTCGAGTATCGCCCCATCGTCGCGTAGAGTCCGATGGCGATGCGTTTGGGTTTTAAAATGCGGTCGGTACGGCGGGCGAAGTACTGCATGAGGTCCAGGACCGGTGCGATCTCCATCGCAATCGCTTCACCGAAAGGCTTGCCCGATTCAGCGGAGATGAGATGTGCGATCTCATCGAGCTCGGACAAGATGACCTCGCGTGCTTTCATCACAAGAGCTCGCCGTTCATGGAATGAAGTTTTTTTCCACAAGTGGAAAGCTTCGCGCGAACGCTCGACCGCGACTCGCACTTCCGCTTCTGAAGTTTGATCTACGCGCCCGACTTCCTCTCCGGTTGCCGGGTTGTACGAGATGATCTGTTCTTGCTCTCGCTCGATTTGGATCACGGAGGCCATGCCGTGATGATACTGCGGGATTATTCGGCGGACAATGCAAATTGGGGCTCAACGCAGAGATCGCGGAGACCGCAGAGCAAGATCGTAAGCGTTCATCGACTTGGCTGGCGATCTCCGCGTTCTCAGCGATCTCAGCGTTAATTCCCACGAATACCATCGAAGATTCTGCTTGACAACTCAAATGGCGACGATTATTCTACACATCGAGGTATTCACCGAATGATTGACGCCATAGACAAAACAATACTAAATATTCTGCAGCAGGATGGGAGAACATCCAACGCCGATATCGCTCGGCAGATAAACCTCGCTCCATCCGCGGTCCTCGAACGGATCCGCAAGCTTGAGGAGCGTGGCGTGATACGCGGATATTCGGCGGATATCGATCCGAAGGCGCTCGAGTTCGGACTCACTTCCATCATCGCCGTTCGCACGAGCGAGTGCGGGGAAGGCGTCGGCGAGATACTCGCCGCCGTGCCTGAGGTGCAGGAAGTTCACGAGGTCGCGGGAGACGACTGTTTTTATATAAAGGTCTTGAGCCGCGATGCCGAGTCGCTCGGACTTTTTCTTCGCGAAAAGATCAAGGGCATTCCGAACGTCGTCAGCACGCGGACAACCGTGGTGCTCAAGACGTTCAAGGAAGGAACGATAGTTCCGATCGATCAGGAACTGAAGAAAGCAAGGGGTAAGTGAGATGACTTTACACGAAGCTCGAACGACGGCCGCCGGCCGTAAGCTGCTGATATTGATCGCGGCCTTTTTCTCCGTATACGTTTTTTGGGGATCGACATATCTTGCGATCAAGTATGCGATCGAGACGCTGC
>JBDTMK010000101.1:0-9586 GCA_039934315.1 Pyrinomonadaceae bacterium
CCAGTATTTACTGCGGGTTAATCTTAGGACGTATCGAGGACGTCAAGTACGTGGATGGTCACGTCTGCATAGCGTGGAGAGCACGGTCATCGTTTGCTATTCAGGCTCGACAGCACTCCACTTCGCGAACGCTTCACGACTCCCGGTACCGAATAATATTTTCCGCCATTCCCTGAAACACGAAGTAGTGAAAGGGAAGAACCGAATACCAGTAGAGCCGACCGAGCAGGCCTTTCGGACGAAAAGTGGCAGTCTGTTTTAAATAGTTATGTCCGTCCTTAGCTACGACCGCAAACTCAAGCCATGCTTCGCCGGGCAGCTTCATCTCGGCGTAAAGAAGCAACCGCTTATTTGGTTTGTCAGCTACCAGTACTCTCCAAAAATCGAGCGTGTCGCCGGCGTTGATCGTGCTGACGTTTGTTCGACCGC
Organism: Pyrinomonadaceae bacterium; assembly: GCA_039934315.1. GTDB lineage: Bacteria > Acidobacteriota > Blastocatellia > Pyrinomonadales > Pyrinomonadaceae > OLB17. Next base: position 430 of record JBDTMK010000101.1, read on the forward strand.
GACGAAGGCCTACGCCGCCAAACATCTTGTCCATCACGCCGCGAATGGACCAGAGCCAGTTTGTGTAATACCAACCCCGGTTGCCGCCGATGGACCAAATATTCTCTACGACCTGATCGACGTCGGTAGTGATTGGAACAGTCCGTTCATCTACGAGGCATCCGTTGACCGGCACCTCCATGTGTTCGCGCAGCGAATTATCTTTGTAGCTCGAAACGAGCGAATCTTTCCAACTCGAAACCACGCTGTTCTGCCCGATCTTTTGAAAGGCTAACCGGACCGCTTCCTTGTAATTCATCGGATCGATTCCAAGTCGATCGCCAAGATTATTTCGTTTCGCAACAACCTCGACCTTCATGCTGTTTACAAGGTTCACCGCCAGACGATACGACGTACTCGTGACAAAATACAGCCAATACGACGAGAGCTTCGGCGTCATCACGGGAACCGTAAAAATGTAGCGCCCTAGGCCGCGAACTTCGGCAAACTGTAGCAGCATTTCTTTATAGGTCATGACGTCCGGACCGCCGATATCATACGAGCCGCCGTAGGTATCCTCGCGCAAGAGAACGCCCGTAAGAAACTCGAGGACGTTGCGTATCGCAATCGGCTGAGTTCGCGTGTCCAGCCACTTCGGCGTGATCATTACCGGTAATTTTTCGACGAGATCGCGGATGATCTCGAACGACGAGCTGCCGGAACCGACAATGATGGCCGCTTTAAGAGATGTGACCGGTACGCGGCTGGTGCGGAGAACCTCATCGACCTGTTTTCTCGACGCTAGGTGTTTCGAAAGCGTTTGTTCGTTAGTTATTCCGCCAAGATAAATGATCTGCTTGGCGGATGTCTGGTCTATCAGCTCAACAAAATTCCGGGCCGCAGTCTTTTCCAGCTCTTCGAAATTTGACGAGTCGTCGTCGCTCATCGAATGGATCAAATAGTAAGCGGCATCAATATCCTTTAGCTCATCGCTTACGGAAACGTCGCTCAAAAAATCTATTTCGATAGCGGAGACGTTCGTATGTTTATGGAATCCTCCAGTTGGAAATCGATTCTTGTCCCTGACGGCACAAACGACCTCGCAGCCCCGCTCGATGAGAAGCGGCAAGAGGCGCTTTCCAATGTAGCCATTGGCGCCGGTAAGAAGGACCTTCATGGAATCAGTCTACTATTTGCGCTGCCGGATCGCGGCGAGGATTTTTTCGCCTCGCGGCGATAGACGATATCCGGGGCTCAAGCTTTCTGTCAGGCCGAGGGTTTTTAGTTTGCGGACCCAGGGTTTGAATTGCGGGATGCCGATCCCGAGTGAGTCGGCGAGCAGTCCCGAGTAAGTGGCGGGCATGTCATGAATGAGCTGAAGATACTCTTGCGTCCACGGGCCACGTTTGCTGCCCGTGTCGAGTTTCTTAAGCTTCGTGATTATGTCTTCCAGTTCGGCGTCCGAAAGATCGGTGTTTTCGCGGAGAGACTTTCGCGGATCTTCGCCTGCCCAACGAACTCGAATGCGGTAGATCGGGTCTTCGCGGTAGTTGAGGTGTGATATCAGATCGTCACGTGACGTGAAGCCGGCCTCGCGAGCATCCTGATCCGTGACGTCAGTTTCCGAAACGACCTCGACCGCATCTATTCCGACCACGCCACCCTGCGTCATCTGAGAGCCTCCGGATTTGGCTCCGGGACGGCTCCAGCGGCGGAAGAGAATAGTGATCTCGCCCGATCTGATCTTGTCGATGATCTCGTCCTTGATGAGCATAATCTACCCGCCGCTTACGGCATTGAAAATGTGGATCTCGTTCGCGTTGATGTGGGTCTTCAATCCTTCCAGACGTTTCACATCGTCGCTCCCGAGAAAAATGTTGACGTGTTGGCGGATCTCGCCCTGCTCATTGAGAATTCGATCGCGGAGTGCGGGATGCAGTTTGCAGAGGGATACGAGAACGTCTCCGACGGAATTGAAGTTGGAATCGAGCGCGACTTCTGTCTCACCCCCGGTGAAGTTTTTGAGATGTCCGCTGAGATAGACAGTTATTGCCATCGGAAGTTTCCTCTGCGACCTTTGCGAGCTTTGCGTGAATTGGTTTTAATTTCACGCAAAGCTCGCAAAAGGTCGCAAAGATGAACATAAGAATTATTTCAAAGTATAAGCCTTCACGCAGCAGACCTCGGGTAGAGAGCCTTCGATGAGCTTCCATGAATCGCCGTCATCTCCAGAGCCGAAAAGCTTGCCGTTTTTCGTTCCGAAGAAAACATTACTACCGGTCGAATCAACCGCATCCCGCAAAACTACTTCGTACGCGTTCTTCTGCGGCAAGCCCTTCGTCAAAGGGTCCCATGATTTGCCGTCATCACGGCTGCGATAGACCCGAAGCTTTCCGTCGACGGTGTAGCGTTTGCCATCGGAATCCAACGGAACGATAAACACCGAGCCCGCGTCGCTGACAGTCAGGCCGAATCCGAAATTCGATGGCAGGCCGTGCTCGATCTCTTCCCATGTGACCGCACCATCGCGACTGCGATACACACCGTGATGATTCTGAAGAAAGTAGGTGTTCTTTTTGCGCGGGTGGCGTGCGATCTTGTGTACGCACTGTCCGAACTCGGGGAATGGATCCGGCAGGAAGTAAGCTTTCACTCCTGTATTGGTGACCTTCCAATTCTCACCGCCGTCTGCTGTTTGATAAACCCCGCCGGTCGAGATAGCGATCTTGATGTCCTTTGGATCTTTTTTATCGGCAACGATCGTATGGACCGCAAGGCCGCCAAATCCGGGCGTCCATTTCTTGCGATGCGGATGGTTCCAAAGACCCTTGTTCAACTGCCATGTTTCGCCGCGGTCATGCGATTCGAATACTGCGGCCGGAGCGACGCCGACATATAGACCGTCTGGATTTCCACCGGGCGCGATCTGCCAGATATTCTCGAGCGCCTTCTTTGTCGTCTTCGGCATTTTGACGCGCCGCTCTTCGGGCTCGTCCCATGTCTTGCCCATGTCCATGCTTTTGCAAAGCTCGGCTCCGAAGTGCCAGCTCACCGGTCCGGCCCACATCTCGTTGCGGCCTTTTCGTTAATCGAGAAACGCCGAGTAAACAGCGCGGCCAGCGAAGTGCGGGCCATCGACCGACCATTTTCCGTTGTTGTCACGAAGGATGAAAAGGCCCTTCGCGGTGCCGACCATCAGCAGAGAATCTTTCGCCATACAAATAAAACTTTGCGGCCTTTGCGTGAGAAAAGATGTTTCACGCAAAGCTCGCGAAGGCCGCGAAGAATCTAAAACCAGCTGCTCTTGGATTTCGACTTGCCGCCGAAGATGCTTCCGAGGACTCCGCGAACGATCTGCGTTCCGATCGAACGACCGATGCTGCTACTCGCCGAGCGGACAACACTTTTTGTAATGGATTCGGTCAGGGTATCCGGTGCGCGGGCGGCGGTGCGTTCGGCTTTTGCTTCCTTCTCGGCTTCTTTCTCGGCATCGACTTCGGCCTTTGCTGTAGCCGCGGCTGTCGCTCTTTCTTCGGCCTTCTTGGACAATAGCTCGAACGCCGATTCACGATCGACAGTTTGCTCATATTGCCCGGCGACAAGCGAACTGCTTATTAGCTGTGCCCGAACGTCGGCCGTGACGGGGCCGATCTGGCTTACCGGCGGAACGACGAAAGCGCGATCGACGACTGTCGGGACGCCTTTCTCGTCGAGCGTTGAGATTAGTACTTCACCGACACCGAGCTCGGTGATGGTCTTGACCGTATCGAGCTTTGGATTTTCACGAAAACTCTTGGCGGCGACGCTGACGGCTTCCTGCTCTTTCGGCGTGTACGCGCGAAGTGCATGCTGAACGCGATTGCCGAGTTGTGCAAGAACCTTGTCGGGAATATCCGCCGGACTCTGCGTGACAAAATAAACCCCGACTCCTTTTGAGCGGATCAGCCGGACGACCTGTTCGATCTTTTCGACAAGCGATGTTGGAGCGTCATTGAAAAGAAGATGCGCTTCGTCGAAAAAGAAAACTAATTTTGGTTTGTCGAGATCTCCAGCCTCAGGCAGCATCTCGAACAGTTCGGAAAGCAGCCAGAGCAGAAACGTCGAGTAAAGCTTCGGCGAATTAATAAGGTCGTCCGCAGCGAGAAGATTCAAAACACCTTTGCCGCTCAACGTCTGCATGAAATCATCAAGCTTCACGGCCGGCTCGCCAAAGAACTGCGCCGCGCCCTGCTGCTCTAATTGCAAAAGCCCGCGCTGGATCGCCCCGATCGTGGCCTTCGAGACGTTGCCGTACTTAATTGTAAACTCCTCGGCATTCTCACCGACAAACACGAGCAGCGACTGCAGATCTTTCAGATCGAGCAGCAGCCAGCCGTTTTCATCCGCGACTTTGAACGCGAGCGAGAGAACACCTTCCTGCGTATCGTTGAGCTGAAGAATTCGAGCAATAAGCAGCGGCCCCATTTCGGAAACTGTCGCGCGAAGCGGGTGCCCCTGCTTTCCGAAAACGTCCCACAGGGTGACAGGAGAGCCTTCGAATTTTACATCGGTCATCCCGAGCATCGTCATCCGCTCGCCGATCTTTCCGGACATCGAGCCGGGCTGACTGATGCCTGTGAGATCGCCTTTGATATCGGCCATGAAAACCGGCACGCCGCGCGAGCTAAAATTCTCGGCGAGGCGTTGAAGCGTGACGGTTTTTCCGGTACCAGTCGCACCGGTGATGACACCGTGCCGGTTGGCCATCTGCGGTAAGAGAAAAAATTCTGCTGCGTCTTTTTTTGCTACTAAGATTGGTTCAGTCATAAAAAGTTTAAAGGTGAAAAAGTGGAAATGCGAAAACGTGAAACGGTTGAGGTCAGGGTTACTCCGGTACGCGAAAGAAAGTTTTTCACCCTTTCACTTTTAAACCCTTTCACTGTGAAGCCGGTTTTTCGATATTGAACATCCAGTTGATGCCAAACTTGTCGGTTAACATTCCGAAACGCTCCGCCCAGAACGTTTCCTGCATCGGCATCGTCACCGTTCCGCCGTCGGAAAGATCATCGAACATCGTCTCAGCCGACGACACGTCGTTTCCACCGATCGCGAGCGAAATATTATTCCCGACCGTCGTCGGATTTTGATCTTCGAAAACATTGTCGCACGCCATTAGGACGGACTCGCCGATCTTGATACTGACGTGCATGATCTTGTCATCAGGACCTTTCCCGGCCATGGGTGATTCACCGTATCGCTGCATGAACAGCACTTCGCCTCCAAGTTTATCCTTGTAGAAGTTGATCGCGTCCTCGCAATTTCCCTTGAACGATATATACGGTTTTACTCCTAGCATAATTATCACCTTAACAATTGTCGTACTTCCAGTTTCTGCTTTTCCCTTCGGATAACCATTCTACGGTCGTCGCGAGACGCTTGTTTCGAGTCGCCTCGGTTTTCGCTTCTTCAATCCAGGCGACGTACTCGCGCTTATGACTCGGACTGAATTTATCGAACGTCGCCTTCGCGGTCTTGTTTTGTGAGAGCTCTTTGGCCAGGTCCTTCGGGATAACCAGGTCCGCTTTTTTCACTGCGAGTTTCTTCGCGATCTTGATTCCTTTCTCGTTTAGTTCGACAGCTTGATGGATCAACCCGATCATCACCTTGTCCGCCGGCAGATCTTTGATCGATATGATGCGTCCGAAACTTCCCATTGCTGTTTTCTCTGCAGGAAACGCCTCCTGCTCCAGCAACGGCTGTTTCCAGAAACCGAACGCACAATGCTGCTTGAATGCCGCCACACTGCAGACGGTTCCTTTGTAGTCGAAGTGAGGAAAGCTCCACTTCATCGTCTCCTGAATATCCGGACACGCCTTGTGAACGAGCTTTCTGATGTGAATCAGGATCGGTTTTGCAAAGTCAGCGGACTTCTCGATATAAGCGTCCACTCTCGGATCGACGGTAGGCATACTTCGGAAACTCCTTCGGATTGAGTGTCGGAATTATACGCGATTTCGCGGGCGGGTAGTTATCCTATTCGTGCCTTTTCGTGTGCTTCGTGTATTTGTATGTTTGAAATGTCCTTATTATTCGTGTCGTTTCGTGGTTCGCTTTGTTCGTGTGATTTAGTGTGAGTTCGTGGTTTCAGTTCTTAAGAGAGAACAACCACGAAATCACACGAAACGACACGAACAAGAAAGAGCACGAAGCCGGAAAGATCGAAAGTCCGCCCATGACTTCGTTGCTTCGTGGTTGCTTTTTCTGGGTGGGAAAAACCAACCACTAAATACACGAAATACGCGAAAAAAGTAAGAGCGAACTTACTTGCGATGTTCTTTTCGAATCACAAGCTTCAGACCCGACCATTTATCATCCACCGCACAGACTTTCACATCGACGAGGCCGATCGGCAGGGCGGCTTCACGAACGGTGTCCTCCGTGATCTCCGTCGGAAGCTTGGCCGCGCGTTTATACCATGAGACCCAGATGATGCCGTCCTGTTTGATCAGATTTTTGAATTCCGCGAGAAGGCGGAAAAGATCGTCGCGGCTGTTGGTAAAGAAGTGAACCATATCCGCCGGGCCACTAGAGCTCTTTGCCTTTCTCCTACCTGCGCCGGCATCGATAATCAAAACATCATCGGGCAGCGGACCGACCAGCTCGGAATAGTTATCCGGTGCACCAACGGTGACAACGATCATTCCAGGCGCGAATCCCAGCTTTTTCGAGAGCGGCTTACCGGAGTATCCAGCGGTCATAATATTTTCACCACAACCTTTCGTTGTCGCGGCCCGTCGAACTCGCAAAGATAGATCCCCTGCCAGCGGCCGAGAATCAGCTTTCCTTTTTCGAAAGGAATAGTAACGCTTGATCCGACCAATGAAGATTTTATGTGTGCGTCGGAGTTGTGCTCAAAGTGTTTGAAGTTCGGATCGTACTGTGGGATCAAACGCTGCAGAAAGCCGAGCATGTCGGACTTTACATCCGGATCAGCGTTCTCGTTTATCGTTAGACCGCAAGTCGTATGCTGTGTAAAGAGAACGCAGACGCCGTCACCATTCTTAGGGATGTAGTTCTCGACCTCGGCTGTGATGTCGATCATCTCCTCCCGGCTTTTCGAACTTATCTTGATAAGGGGCACGCAGAAATCTTACCGCAAAGCCTCAGAGACACCGAGAATGAGAGAATAATTGGCCCAACGCGAGTCTTAGCGTCATTGCGATTCGAGCGGACATTTTCGCCCCGCGTTATTTGTTAAATACCTGCCATTTGTTGATAATCAGTAACTTTGGATATCGACTAGATTTTTTAAGTTTCTGCGCCGACCTCAGCAGGTAAATGATAAAGCTTTCATTTTCCTGCGGCGGTGGAAAATAAATTTAAGAACAACATGAACAATTACGTAATTTACTTGGTGCCCGCTTTAGGGATTTTAGGTCTGATCGTGATGGCGTTTAAGTCGGCTTGGGTTACAAAGCAAGATCCGGGCGACGCAAAAATGCAGGAGCTTGCCGGTTATATTGCCGATGGAGCGATGGCATTTCTCAAAGCCGAGTGGAGGGTTCTGAGCATATTCGTTGTGATCACCGCAGCCTTGCTCGCCTATTCCGGGACGATCCATACGGTGAACGGAAGAGAGATCCACTCGAGCTGGATTATCTGCATCGCATTCATCATCGGAGCGGTATTCTCCGCGACTGCCGGTTATATCGGGATGAAGGTCGCGACCAAGGCCAACGTCCGCACGACCCAAGCTGCCCGGACAAGCTTGAAGCAGGCACTGAAGGTTTCATTCACTGGCGGTACGGTGATGGGACTCGGGGTTGCCGGTCTCGCGGTTTTAGGGTTAGGAGGTTTGTTCATCGTACTCCTTGCCCACTTCGCCGATCTCGGAGCGAACCAGGTAAGGACGGCGATCGAGGTATTGACGGGCTTCTCGCTGGGAGCGGAGTCGATCGCATTGTTCTCGCGTGTCGGCGGCGGTATCTATACAAAAGCGGCTGACGTCGGCGCGGACCTTGTTGGAAAAGTAGAAGCGGGAATTCCCGAAGATGATGTCCGCAATCCAGCGACCATCGCGGATAACGTCGGCGATAATGTCGGCGATGTCGCTGGTATGGGAGCCGATCTTTTCGGTTCGTACGTGGCGACCATCCTGGCGACGATGGTACTCGGCCAGGAGATCAGGGTTAACGATGCGTTCGGCGGCCTGTCGCCGATCCTTTTGCCGATGGTGATCTGCGGATTGGGGATTGTATTTTCCATCATCGGAACGTTCTTCGTCACGATCAAGGATGATAAATCGAGCGTACAAAACGCGCTCAACATCGGAAACTGGACGTCGATGTTATTGACGGTGGTCGCGTCTTACTTTGTTGTGATGTGGTTGCTGCCCGACGGCCCAATAACGTCGCGGACAAACACCTTCAATAAGAATGGCGTGTTCGCCGCGATCGTCGTAGGTACGATCGTCGGTGCGATCATGAGCTTCGTGACGGAATATTTTACGGCGATGGGCAAGAAGCCTGTGATGTCGATCGTCCAGCAATCGTCGACCGGACATGCGACCAACATTATCGGCGGCCTGGCGGTCGGAATGAAATCGACGGTGATTCCCATCCTGACACTCGCCGCCGGCATCATGGCCTCGTACTACTTCGCCGGATTGTACGGTGTAGCGATCGCCGCAGCGGGCATGATGGCGACGACCGCGATGCAGTTGGCGATCGACGCGTTCGGGCCGATCGCGGATAACGCCGGCGGCATCGCCGAGATGAGTCAGCTTCCCCCCGAGGTCCGCGAACGAACGGATAATCTCGACGCGGTTGGCAACACTACTGCGGCAACGGGTAAAGGTTTTGCTATTGCGTCTGCGGCCCTGACGTCGCTCGCATTGTTTGCCGCGTTCGTTGGCATCGCGGGTATCGAGCATATCGATATTTACAAAGCTAACGTGCTCGCCGGTTTGTTTGTCGGGGGAATGATCCCGTTCATCTTCTCAGCACTTTGCATCCAGGCGGTGGGTAAGGCCGCGATGGATATGGTGAATGAAGTCAGACGCCAGTTCCGCGAGATTCCTGGCATCATGGAATACAAAGCGAAACCGGAATACGAAAAATGTGTTGCCATTTCGACGAAGGCTTCGTTACGCGAAATGATGATGCCGGGCGCGATCGCTTTGATCACTCCGGTGCTTGTC
>JBDTMK010000102.1:0-9518 GCA_039934315.1 Pyrinomonadaceae bacterium
GGGCCTGCCCCGCTTTGAAATTCAAGAGATGTCTCCATAGTCAGCTCCGCGAACTATGAGTTACACTACCCCTGCATGAGCGCTAAGCCGTCAAAACAGAGCCGCGTTTCGATCTGGATTCTCGGAATTTTCGTGCTCCTGTCACTGACGGTTCTGATCCTCCTGCAGACGTCTAATCTCTGGAAAGACTTCACCGTTGAGACGGCCAGCGATACTCTGCTCTTGTACGCTCTTTCGTCGCTGAACTTTATTGCCTTTGTAATTTTCGGATTCATCTTTTTGCGCAGCATCACAAAACTGATGCGCGAGAGACGCACTCTCCAGCTCGGCTCAAAGATCAAGACACGCCTGCTGCTCTACTTCGCCGCTGTGAGCCTCTTGCCAATCATCGCGATGGCGGGTTTCTCATATCTTTTTATGAATCGCGCGCTTGAACGTTGGTTTACTCAGTTCCCTGAAAATGTCGTACTCGAGGCGCAGAAACAGGTGCTTGCCGATCAGAACCAGCACTTGCGAGAGAGTGCGGAGACGATCGCGTTGACGCTGGATGGCCGGGCTATTACCGATCGTGATCTCGATGCGATCGCATCTGTCGGGAAGCTCAGCCGCATTGAGGTACTTTCTGCTCAAAATGAAACCCTCGGCGTCAGTGCCAAGGCGGTCGACCCCACGCAACAACATGAGATGGACGCGATCCTCTCTGACTTGCATTCGGGAAAGGTCGACGATAGGTCATTTAGTGACGGTAATGGTTTCGACGCAGTAGTCGCGTCAATGCGGGACGGGCGGCGTCTTCTCGTCATTCCGGACCAGCGCACGGATCCTGGCGTCATACAGATGGCGGACACATGGTTGCAGGAGTTCGCCAGTCTCAAACAAAAGCAGGTTACCGTTCGGCAGATAGGTATGCTTACTCTAGGCGTACTGACTTTTTTATTGATCTTCGCGTCGACGTGGACGGCATTTTATATCGCCCGTGGTCTTACCGTCCCGATCAAAGCGTTGGCTGAAGGCGCCGATGAGATCGCTCGCGGTAATCTCGCGCACCGCGTCGATGTGCTGGCGGAAGATGAGCTCGCACTTCTTGTCGCTGCTTTCAATCAAATGTCCTCCCGGCTTGAGGAGAACTCGGCCGAGCTCCGAAATCGCCGACGTTATATCGAGACAGTTCTGCAGTCTCTACCGACAGGCGTGATCTCATTCGATTCGGACAATCGCGTCGGAACGATCAACCGAGCGGCGGTCAGTATTTTGGCGCTGGGTGAGAGCAGTATGACTGGCAAAACGCTTGCGGATATCGTGTCCGTAGAGAATCGAGCGATTCTCGAGCGCGTTATTGCGCGGGCGAAACGTATCGGTAACGCATCCGAACAGACTGTGCTGCAGAAGGAAACGGGAGACCTGCCAGTCGCCTTAACGGCGACCGCTCTGACGGTCGAGTCCGGCGCGGTTCTTGTGATCGAAGATCTCTCCGAGTTGATCGCGGCTCAACGCGCATCTGCGTGGCAGGAAGTCGCACGGCGAATGGCGCACGAAATAAAAAATCCGTTGACGCCGATCCAGCTTGCCGCCGAGCGAATCGCAAAACGTTTTGCGGGCAGTGGCCGGTTGTCGGTGGTCAGCGGTCAGCTGGGATCTTACGTCGGTGACGACCAGATGCAAAACGTCGTCGAAGAAGGAACGGCCACGATCATCCGCGAGGTCCAGAGTCTGAAATCGATGGTCGATGAGTTCACTCGTTTCGCAAGGCTACCGAGCGCGAACCCGGAAGCCGGCGATTTGAACGATGTCATTGATCAGGTGCTCGCGCTCTATAAAGACCGTCTCGATGACATTCGCGTAGAGAGCAGTATCTCGTCCGATCTGCCGCAGACGATGATCGACACCGAGCAGCTGAAGCGGGTCTTCGTAAATCTGATCGATAATGCGGTCGAGGCCTTTGATGATTCGCAGGAGGAGAAGGTCATTACGATAACAAGTCGTTACGACGCGGCTCGCGATCTAATCGTTTCCGAGATTTCCGACAACGGCCGCGGCATCGACCCGGCTGATTTGCAAAAACTTTTCCAGCCGTACTTTTCAACTAAAGGGCGCGGCACCGGGCTAGGGCTGGCGATCGTTCATCGGATCATCACTGAGCACAACGGCAAAATAAAAGTAGTTACTAATCAGCCGCAGGGCGCAAGGTTTATTGTTGAGTTACCCTCGATCGATAGAATTTGAGGAAATATTTTTGGCTTTTAATTACGTAGTTATTAATTCCATAATTACGCAGTTACTGGTAGAGAAGTATTGCTCGATAAACTGATGGCGAAAGAAATTCTCATTGTCGATGACGAACAAGGCATCCGTGATACGCTTCGCGGCGTGCTTGAGGATGAGGGTTTCTCGGTAGATGCCGTGGCGTCGGGTGAAGCGTGTTTGAGCGGGGTCGAGAAAAAAAGTTATGCCTGCATTCTCCTCGACATTTGGCTCGGGAAGGGAATCGATGGCCTCGAAACGCTGAAGCGCCTTCGCGAGAACGGGAATGATTCGGCGGTGGTAATGATCTCCGGACATGGAAACATCGAGACTGCTGTTAAATCGACCAAGCTGGGAGCGTTCGATTTTATTGAAAAGCCGCTGAGCTTGGAAAAAACTCTCGTCACTGTAAAAAACGCAGTTCGTCAGCGTGATCTGGAGCTCGCGAATCGTCAGATGGTTGACGAGCTTGCCGAAAAGTACGCGATGGTTGGCGAATCGGTCGCGATGAGGGCATTGCGAAAGCAGATTTCGATCGTCGCACCATCTGATGGCCGAGTTCTCATCTCCGGGGAAAGCGGGACAGGCAAGGAACTGGTCGCCCGCGCGATCCATGCGCAATCGAAACGTAAGGGCTCGCCTTTTGTCGAGATAAACTCGGCTGCGATTCCGGAAGACCTCGTCGAATCGGAATTGTTTGGCCACGCGAAAGGTGCGTTCTCGGGAGCGAATGCGGCGAAGAAAGGGAAGTTCGAGATCGCCGACGGTGCGACCATCTTCCTCGATGAGATCGGCGACATGTCACCGCGAGTACAGGCCAAGATGTTGCGAGTTCTGGAGGAACAGCGATTCGAACCTGTCGGCAGCAACACTCCCATAAGTGTCGATGTACGGGTTATCTCGGCTACGAACAAGCCGCTCGGTGACTTGATCGAAAACGGAAATTTCCGGCCCGATCTTTTCTATCGACTCAACGTTATTCCGTTCCAGATTCCGCCGTTACGCGAACGGCTCGAAGACATCCCGGTGCTGATCGAGCATTTCAATCAGAGATTCTCTAGCGATTACGGTAAGAAAGCTAAAACGTTTAGCGAGGACGTGATCGAAACTCTCCAGCGGCATCAGTGGTTCGGAAATGTGCGCGAGCTTAAGAACACGATCGAGCGAGTTGTCATCATGTCCTCGAAGACGAAGATCACATCCGGAGATCTGCCGGAGCTCGGCGGGTCGGACGAGAAGCCCGCATCGAGTTTCCGCTTTCCGTCATTTAAAGCCGCAACTGACGCTTACCACCGCGAGTTTATACTTCACAAGCTTGCGGAATTTGACGGCAACGTCAGCCGCGCGGCCGAGGAAATGGGAGTCGACCGTAGCCATCTGTATCGAAGGATGAGGAATTTAGGGATACAAGTTAACGGTGAGGGGAAAGGGAAGTAGTGGTGCTCTCATCTCCTTTAGGAGCGGAATGGCGGCCCGTGATCGTCTACAGATAAATTGAGCTCCATAGCAGCGACATTACGTGTCGCCCCTACGGAGCTCAATTGGTTTAAGAACTCAGACCTACCAACATGCTGCTCCTAACGGAGCTAAATCGTCGACTACCGTTCCCGTCTTTACTTCGTACTTTCGGTCACCGGAAATCCCCGCTTGCGCATTAATGCCTCGACCTTGGGATCTCGTCCGCGGAACATTCGATAACCTTCAGCCGGATCGATCGTATTCCCCACCGAGAACACATACTTGACCAGTCGTTCGCCGACCGCTTTGTCGTAGGGTCCTTTGCCTTCGGTGAAAGCTTCGAACGCATCGGCCGTCAGGACATCCGACCACATATAGCTGTAATAGCCGGCTGAGTAGTCATCGCTCTGGAATAAGTGGCCGAACTGCGGCAGGCGGTGTCGCATTACGAGCTCGTGAGGCATTCCCATCGACGCAAGTGTTTCCGCTTCGAACTTATTCGGATCGATCTTCTGATCACCCGCGAGATGAAGTTTCATGTCGACCAGCGCGCTCGACAAATATTCAGTCGTACCGAACCCTTCGTTGAATGTCGCAGCTTTTTTGATCTTGCTGACGAGCTCTTGCGGGATCGGTTTTCCGGTTTGATAATGCACCGCAAATTTATTCAGCACCTCGGGTGTCGAGAGCCAGTGCTCGAGAAGCTGCGAAGGGAACTCGACATAGTCGGTTGCAACGTTGGTACCGGTCAACGTCGGATATGTAACGTTCGAAGACAGGCCGTGCAAAGCGTGGCCGAACTCATGGAACATCGTGACGGCGTCGTCCCATGAGATCAGCAGCGGTTCGCCTGCTTTACCTTTCACGAAGTTCGCGTTGTTCGAAACGATCGTCGTGACCTCTCCGTTAAATCGATACTGGCCGCGATATGCGTTCATCCACGCGCCCGACCGCTTACCATCGCGAGCGTATGGATCGAAGTACCAAAGTCCAATGTGCTTGCCGGTCTTTTTATTCTTGACCTCATACACCGTTACGTCCGGATTGAAAACCGGCAGGCCCGTGACCGCGGTAAAGTTGAAATCGAAAAGTTCACCCGCGACCCAAAACATCGCTTCGCGGATTTTGTCGAACTGAAGGTAAGGCTTGATCGCGTTGTCATCGAGATCGTACCTCTCCTTCCGGACCTTCTCCATGTAATAGCGATAGTCCCAGGGCTCGATCTTAATTTTCGCGCCTCCCTTATCGGCCAGCGTCTGCATGTCTGCGACTTCTTCATGAACGCGGGCGACCGCGGCGGGCCATACACCTTCCATCAACTTCATCGCACTCTCCGGATTCTTTGCCATCATCGGCTGAAGCTTCCAATGAGCGTGCGTCGGCAGATCGAAAAGTTTTGCACGTTCAGCACGAAGTTGGAGTATCTGCGTGATGAGCGCGTTATTGTCGCGAGCGTCTCCGTTGTCACCACGATTTATGAACAGCCGCCATGCCTTTTCTCGAAGAGAGCGATTGTCGGCATATGTCAGAAAAGGGTCGATGGACGAACGCGTGTTGCGGATCATCCAACCTTTCTTTCCTTTTGCGGTCGCCGCCTGCGCAGCCGCGTCTTTTAGAGATTGAGGCAGGCCCGACAGGTCAGCTTCGTTTTCGATCAACACAAAGAGCTCGCCTTCATCACCAAGAAGGTTCTGGCTAAACTTCGTGTATAGGCCGGCGAGCTGCTGATTAATCTCAGAGAGGCGCTTCTTTTTAGCGGCGTCGAGTTTTGCACCGGCATGGACGAAATTGTTGTAATAGACCCACACAAGCCGCAGCTGTTCTGTCGTAAGTTTAGTTTTCTCCGGCGAGTTGTAGACCGCTTCGATTCGCTTGAAGAGCGCGTCGTTCTGATAGATCTTGTCCGCATGTCCCGCGATCTTCGGCGACATCTCGGCGTCGATCGGCTCAAACGCCGGCGAGCTCATGTTGCTCGACCAAACCCCGAATATCGTCTGGACGTGATTCAGCGTATCGCCAGCCCGTTCCATGGCGACGATCGTGTTATCAAAAGTTGGAGCGGAAGGCTGCGTCGCGATCTTATCGATCTCGGCGAGATTCTCGGTCATCGCGGCTTCGAGCGCGGGTTTGAAGTCAGCGATCTTGACCTTATCGAATGGCGGAACGCCGCCGTACGGACCAACCCATTTTTCCAAAAGAGGATTTTCGGCCGGAGCGTCGGCCGCACGGCTCGGTTGAGAATGTGAAATTGTCATAAAAACGAGCACGCCGGCACACATCATCAGAGCGAAACGAATAAGACTACGCTTGAGCATTTGTTTCTAAGTCTCCTAGGGGATATTGGATTTTAGCTTGTTACGTAAGGTTGGACAAATTGTGCGAGCATCGGGTGCCAGGCGTCGGAGCGGGAAGTGGCGGTATTACATCTACTATATGGACTTAAGTGAGGCACCACATGAGAGTTGGCATACTGTAAGAATTAACAGTTACGGCGACCGGGTTCCACGGGTAAGTTCAGTGTAGCGCACCGAAACGATGGCGGCCCGTACTGGCTCGGCGTCGGGGTTCAAGGAGGGTGCGTCATTCTTAATCAGACTTACCAGGGAGTATTTCCATATGAAGAGATTGCTAAACATAACATTCATTGTCGCGATCACCGTGCTCGGGTTCGCAACCGTAAACGCGCAAAGCGAATTTTTTAAATTGGAGGGAATGGGCGGCTACTCGTACATGAATCTCAATCGCGGCGTCGATCCCGACGAATTCAACGACGACTTCAGCGACTTTCCGGCCAACCGGGTCAACGCACATGGTTTTAACGGATCGGTCACTTACAACTTTACTCGATTTATCGGTGCAAAATTCGACGTGACGCTGCATACACACGGCGAAGATTTTCAGTCGCTTTTCGTTAATCCGCTCCGCACTTCGCCGGAGGGTGGCACGCCTTCCGTTAACGGAACATTTAAGACAAGCCAAAGCGTCTATCAGTACATGGGCGGGATTCAGATCAAAGATAACGAGAAAGAAGGATCCCGATTTCGTCCATTCGCCCATATTCTGCTCGGCGCTGCACAGCAAAGCTTTTCAGTTGATGAGACGGCCCCGACCAGCTCCCAACTTTTCAAGATCGATTCGACGGACCTGGCGATGAAGTTCGGCGGTGGAGCCGACGTCAACATCGGCAAGCACTTCGCGGTGAGGGCTATCCAGTTTGACTGGAACCCGATCTTCAGAGGCGACCTTGATCTGGGCAACGGTTTCGGTACCGCGAACGGCGTTCTGCAAAACAACTGGCTCCTGACGTTCGGGGTTGTGCTCCACTAGGAGACTTTCAGCACTGTTTTTCAGGTTCAATATCTTGATTGACGAGTGAGGGAGAAAGAGTGAGAGGCATGACGTGCCTCTCGAATCTTTCTCCCTTACTTCGTTGGCTTGGCCCGAAACTCCGCGACATGCGATCGAGCGTGTGAGAACAAACTCTGCAATGAAGGGTATCCGTGATCGCATTCATCTGCATGTGGAGAGTTCCAGATCGCGTCCATCATATGCGAGCCTAGCGATCGGTAGCTCTCGAACTGCATCTCGCCGAACCACTGGTCGGCGGTCGATTCGTGAGGGAATGTAGGGTGCTTCTTGCTGTAGTTCACGACGTCAACCGGCTCACAGCCGTCTAGCGTCGGCTTGATGTAGATCAACACTCCGTCGTCCGCTTCGCGGCTTGAGTCGACGCACGAGTACTTTATCGTGGCGATCGAGCAGCTTCTTTTTTCCACCGGAAGCTCACCGTCAATGAACTCTATCGGGATACCCATGTCCACCCGTATCTTGTGGATCGCCGAACCAAGATCGGAGAACCCGAACCTTTCGTCGGCAGCCGCGTCACTCAGCAATATAAACCGGCAACGGCGCAGCACCATCTCGTAAAGGCCAAGATTCTCAAAGTGGCCGCCGTCCGAGAGATATACGTATTTGTTCGTGTCGGCGGTACGGCCGAGGGCCTCATAAAAAAATAATTTGGGGGCGAACTCCGGTGCATTTTTATAGAACGTGTCCGACCCACGCCGCCCAGGATTTCCGAGCCACCATCCGAGACGCACATTGAACAACGCCATCAGCGCCGACACCGCGACGGACTGCGTGTAATAACCCATGTTCGGGCTTGCCGCGGCACCCGAGATAGCTGCCGCCGTACCGAGCGTTATCGCTTTGCCAAGCTTGTCCGCGCCGTACAACTTCGTGCTCCGATAGTTTCCGGTACCACCTCCCATATTCGAGCTGCCGCAGAAGAGCGGAGTAACCGTGAAGGACTCCGCTTTTCTTGTTTGCCATTCCAGCGCCGAACTGCCCGCGATGTTCAGCGTCATGTTCACGATGTGGAATGGCTTCTGTACGAGCTTGTGCATTTCGACGTTGTCTCGTTCGTCGAGTCCGATGAAGCTATTGGCCGTTTCGATCCTTTCCGATCCACGCGAAGCACCGAGAAAAGTGCGGATCAGGCGATCGCGATAGGTGGCGTGGAGCGAGAACTTATTTACATTTATCCACCAGCCCATCAAGCAGCCGAAGGCAAGGAATATCGCGATCCATATAAGGATCACAACCATGCCATGGGCGCTTGGCGGCCACACTTCGGTCGAAAAGTTATAGCTCATGAAGTCGATCTCGTTACCGACAAAGTTCATCAGCAGCTGGGTGCCCAGCACGATTAGTACCAGCAAGAACGCCGCAAAAATGGGTGCTGCGATCTGAGGCGCGAACTGGGCTAGGATATTGGCTTTTCCCTTTGGCTTTCGCTCGTCCTGCGATGCAGTCTTCGCGTAATAACCGAAGATCAGTGTGACCGCGCCTGATATGACACCCGCGAGACCTGCCGAGATCAGCCAGTCCGCCGCAGCATCTCTCATCCACTCGAGCAAGACCGGTCCGACCAGAACTACCCCGCAGACAGCTAGCCATCCTACTAGCGCTACCAGAAGCCAGGCACCAAAACGCGACGCCCATTCGCGATCAAGATCGTCAAGGATCTTACTGCCGATACCGACAAAGAAGGTCGCCGCGACCATGAACACACCGACAAAAAGCGGGACCGCGACGGTGGCGTAAACCTGAGGCGTTGGCTGCAGCGAGTGAAGCCATTCGTTGACGGCATACAACACGGCCCCGCCTATCGAAGCCGCCAGAAAAGACATACTAAATTCGATCGGCACGTTATCCCAGAAGCCGCCGACCTTGGAGGTTCGATGTTGTCGCCAGATAAAAATTCGAGCAGCGACAAACCCGGTGACAAAGATCAGGTTCGTGAAAACCACCAGGTTAAAAAGCATCAGCTTCTGCGGCAAAATGAGCTGGAGAAATCCGACGAGTATCGAGATGCAGATGACGATCGTACCAAAGAATTTATCCCAGGCGCCTTCGGTTCGCGATTCGCGTCGATAGAATAGATTCACGATCGCAAGCAAGACAAAAATCCCGACCAACAAGGCTCGTACGACGAAGTGATATTGAGCGACGGCTTGACGGGCCATTTCCACCCATACCTGCCGCTCGGGCGACTGGCCGAGCCAGTAGCCGTATGTCGTGATCCCGATCGCGAAAAGCATGATCGGAATGACGCACAACCACAGGACGGTGACGTCCATATTCTTTAGAGTCCCGACATCGTCGCGTCGGAAATGCTGCTGGAACCAGGAATCGGGGCGGAGAAATTTACTGAGGCTTGGTCTAAAGACGGTTATACCAAACATCGCGACGCAGCCGAGCAGAGAGCTTACGACTGTTACGGCTGCCGTCAGCAGGCTCGGTCCCGTCCCGAAAAG
>JBDTMK010000103.1:0-9460 GCA_039934315.1 Pyrinomonadaceae bacterium
AGGCATAACTTACTCGAGCGTCCTCCTGCAATTCTTTCAAGATTTTTCGGTCAATTTCATCGATCATATTAATTCGCCTTACATCATAAGGCGTTTTAGTGGAATAAACTTACAATATCAAGCGATCGTAGCACATTAAGACACGATGGATATTCACAGTGCTCATCTAATCGACTAGAATAAGTATTCGCAGATAACGCTCGCCAACGCGCATACATCAAAAATTATGACCGGAGCCGCTATGCTTACCGAGACCTCATCAACAACCGAGCCTGTTTTTACTGTCGAGAACATTCATATTTCCGATGCGGATATACCTGGGTTCACCGACATGCCTTTCGAAGACATTGAGGAGCTTCATCTCGATCACCCGGGCGCGAGCGACGTCGCATACCGCGAGCGGAGGGATTACATTGCGGCCTTATCGAAAAAGTTTCGTGAGACAGGTGTGATAACTGACGTCGACTATACAGAGGAAGAGCAGGGCATCTGGCGACATGTAGCGGCGCGGCTCGAGGAAGTACATCAAAAATACGCGAGCTCGTTTTATTTGAAAGCGAAACGCGATCTCGGATTTTCAAACGACCGTATTCCGCAGCTTTCGGAAATGAGCCGGCGATTAAAAGAGCTTACGAACTTCCGGCTCGCTCCTATCGAGGGCTTGGTCGACACTCGTGCCTTTCTCAGCTGGCTGTCGTGGAGAACGATGCTGTCGACGCAGTACATTCGCCATCATTCACGTCCCGAGTACACCCCGGAACCCGACATCGTGCACGAGGCGATCGGTCATATCCCGATGTTTACAAACCCGAATTTCGCCGACTATTCGCAGTTCATTGGCCATGGCGCACGCATCGCGACGGACGAGCAGATCGAGGAGCTCGGTCGATTGTATTGGTTCACGGTGGAGTTCGGGCTGGTCGAAGACGGAGATGATGTTAAAGCTTATGGCGCTGGACTGCTTTCAAGTTTCGGTGAGCTCGAGCACGCGTTCAGCAGTGAGGTAGAACGTCGGCCGTTCGATCTGGAACAGGTCATCAATCATGAATTTACATACAGCGATATGCAGCCGATCTTGTATGTCATCCCGTCGTACGCGGAGCTTAAAGAAGTTACGCGAAGGTATATTTCGAGATTCAGAGGCTAACTTGTTCGATATTCAGCAGCTCTTTGATAGTTTGCACTAGCTTTTCCGGCTCGTAAGGTTTTACTAGATACCGGTCGGCCCCGGCAGCGATAGCGAGATCGATATCCTGTCGCTGGCCTATCGCGGAGGTGAATAAGATCGGGGCACGAGTTCCGGATCTTCTGATGTGTTCGCAGAGCTCGATGCCCGAGCCATCGGGCAGCCAGTTGTCGAGGACGTAAAGATCGAATTCGCGCTCTTCAATTAGCGGATGAGCTTCCCCGACGGAATGGACCGCAATGAACTCGTAATCCGTCATCACAAAGCGCAGAACTTCGCAGGTGTCGCGGTCGTCCTCGACACACAAAATTTGTTTCCGGACCGATTCGTTGCTATCTTCTGTCACTGGTTTTATCGAGGAGTAGTGAATGTAGTCTGACCTAAACCGGGACGGTTGTCTGTCGGACGTCCGACATAGTCGCGAATTTCTCATCGACAAGATAGTTCTCGTATTCCTCTTTCACGATCCGGTAACAATCGCACGCGGACGCTCGAACTCTTTCGAGATCGATGATCTCGACGCGGCCTCGGGCATATCGGATCGCTCCGGTTCGCTGCAGGTTATTTGCGATCATCCCGATGCTGGTACGCTGAACACCTAGCATGTGTGCAATAAATTCCTGGGTCAGTTTGAGGTGACGGTTGTTGGACCGTTCGCACATGATCGCGAGCCATCGGCAAAGCCTCGATTCGATAGTATGGAAATGATTGCAAACGCACGTTTGAGACATCTGTTTTAAGACGACGTAAGCGAAACGAAGCGCGGCATCGTGAAACACACCACCGCGATTGAAAAGATCTAGCACGACGCGGGCGTCGGCCGTAAAGCCGGTCGTCGGAGCTTGAATAAGCGCGTCGTAAGGTATCTCGTTCTTTCCGAGAAGAACAGAAATCCCGATCATGCCCTCGAAGCCGGCGAAGCCCGTCTCGACGGACCTCCCTTGTTCGGTAACGCAGAGAAGCGACACCATTCCCGAGTTTGGAAAAAAACAGGTGCTCAGTGAATCGCCGGCGCGGGCGATCCTCGTGCCGGGCTCGTACGAAACCTCGTCCAGGTGAGGCCGGAGAGTTGAGAACTCGGTTAGCGGAAGGACCGACAGCAGACGATTGTGGATCGGATGACGTGTGTCAGTAGCGTCATGCATATATGCAAAGCAACTAATTTCTATTAGACGAAGGCGGACAGGCTGAAATGTAGCATAGCTGAAAAGTCGAGGACATAGGGAAGAACCCTTAAAATCATCGTGTTTTATACCGTCGTTTAATCGGCTGGATCGCATAATGTTCAGTTTGTATCGGCCGAGGCCTTCGGTAAGTTATAATTTTGATATTCATTAAATGGAAACGAGTTTTATGAGCGAAAAAAATCCTCTCGGTTTGAAGAAAATCCATCACGTTGAGTTCTACGTCGGGAACGCGAAGCAGTCCGAATTCTATTATCGAAAAGCGTTCGGATTTTCGCGGGCCGGTTATTCGGGCCTTGAAACGGGAAACCGCGAAACGACGAGTTACCTGATGCGGCAAAACCGGGTCAACTTCATTTTGACGACGCCGCTTTCGCCCGAGCATCCGGCAGCAGAGCATATCAAGCAGCACGGTGACGGCGTTCGTGATATCGCTTTTCAGGTAAATGATGCGGACCAGGCGTTCAATGAGTCGGTGAAGCGCGGAGCGACTCCGGTTATCGAGCCGCGGGATCTCAGCGACGCGAACGGGCGTGTCCGTCATGCCGCGATCGCCACGTACGGCGATACGATCCATTCGTTTTATTCGTATCAAAATGCCCGCGACGCGGCGAAGGGTACGAACGGGAACGGAAATCCGCAGTCCGCAGTCGGGAATCCGCAATCAACTTACACCGGTATCTTTCTTCCCGGCTTCGTTCCTCAGGAAGTCGCCGGCGAAGACGTTGGTATTCAACTTGTCGATCATATCGTCGGAAACGTCGAGCTTGGCAAGATGAATTACTGGTGTGATTTCTATCGAGACGTGCTCGGGTTCTTCCGCTACATCACGTTCGACGACAAAGACATTTCTACCGAGTACTCGGCGCTGATGTCGATCGTCATGAGCGACGGCGGACACAACATCAAGTTCCCGATCAACGAACCCGCCGAAAGTAAAAAGGGTAAGTCGCAAATCCAGGAGTACATCGATTTCTATCGGTCGGCCGGTGCTCAGCACATCGCGCTTCTCTGCAAAGACGTGCGGCAAACGGTCGCAAAACTGAAGGAGAACGGGGTCGAGTTTCTTACGGTTCCCGACACCTACTACGACGAGCTTCCGTCACGCGTCGGCGAGATCGACGAGGACATCGAGAGCCTCAAGAAGCTTGGAATTCTGGTAGACCGCGACGAGGAAGGCTACCTGCTCCAAATCTTCACCAAGCCGGTCGAAGATCGTCCGACGGTATTCTTCGAGATCCTCCAGCGCAAAGGCTGCAAAGGCTTCGGCAAAGGAAACTTCAAGGCGCTCTTCGTGTCGATAGAGGAAGAGCAGCGAAGACGGGGAAACCTTTGACTCCATGAAGGATCTAGCCATTTCGGATCCCACTGTCGCCTAGTTCTTTGGAAACCGATGACGACTAGTGACAAGACCGCCATTAAAGTAACGGCTTTTGATACTCCGTTCTCCCTATTTCAGGACACTCAACAAACTGTCATACTCCCGCAAATCACAGTCGCGAACAGGGTTTACTTTTTCTGATTTGATTTAATAGTGTATTCGTAAACCCAGATTTCACCCTAATACCAACTGTAAAAGGAGTGTTTTTGTGGTAATGACAAACGGATCCCCCCGAGGTCGCAAGATCGTCCTCGCCGCGAGCACGTCCGAGTCGAGCGAGTATCTCTCCAGTACCTGGCGGCAGATGCTGCTCGGAACCCTGCCAGCCAAGTATTCCAAGTTTCCTTTTTACATGGTCGACATCTCGTGGAAGAACGAGATCCGCGAAGACGGTCAGGCGGTCGCAGTGCCGAATGGGCTGAGGGTCGTTGAGTCGCTGCTGCTGCAAAAGTTTAAACCGGAAGATATCGCTGTCTGCTATACCGACCAACTCGACCTCTTTGTCGGACCCGACACGCGAGTCGTTGGCGTGCATGCGCACAACCCGCTTGGGATCGCTTTCGCGACCGACGTCTATTCGCATATGTACGGCAAGTCGCTTGACCCGATCAACGCCGTCGAATTCAAACGGCTGGTCACGCATCCGGCACTCAAAAGACATAAAGACCATTTAAAGCTCATCATCGGCGGACCGGGTTCGTGGCAGATCGAGAAGAAGAGTCTCCAGGACGAATTGGGTATCGACTGCATCGTCGACGGTGAGGCCGAAGAGATCGTGGTGCCCTTGTTCGAATCGGCGATGCGCGGTGAAGCTCTCCCGCGAAAGGTCGAAGGCAAGAGTCCGCCGATGGAGTTGATCCCGACGACGCACAACCGTTCGACCTTCGGCGTCGTCGAGGTGACGCGCGGATGCGGATGCGGACGCCAGTTCTGTTCGATCGCGCTTCGAAAGGGAAAAAGTCTTCCGCTCGATCACATTCTCGAGAACGTTCGCACGCAAGTCGCGGGCGGTGCAGAGACGATCATGCTGACGACCGAGGATATTTTTCTTTACGAACAGGGTCCGAAGTTCGACACGAATATCCCTGCACTTAGGAAGTTATTCGAATCGGTCGCAGCGGTGCCGGGTGTTAAGCATGTCATCCAGTCGCATGGAACGATCTCTCCCATAGTTCGCGATCCGAATGTGCTTGATGAGCTTGCACACATCGCAGTCGACAAGTCGATCCACAGGCACCCGGCGTCTACGCATCCCGAAAACCGGTACGCGAGTCTTTTCGTCGGTCTTGAAACGGGAAGCCCACGCCTCTTTAACCAGTTCATGAAGGGCAAGGCATATCCGTACAAGGCCGAGCAGTGGCATGACGTCGTCCTCAAAGGAATGGAGTTGATGAACAAGGCGAACTGGTTCCCGTTCGCGACTTGGATCATCGGCCTGCCCGGTGAGAGGGATGAGGACACGAAGCGGTCACTGGATCTGCTGCATGCGTTGAAGGATTCAAAATGGGTGGTGATGCCAACACTGTTCGTACCGCTCGACGACACGCGGATGCAGAGTGAGAAGAGTGCTCAGCTTTACAAGCTCACCGAACTGCAGTGGGAGTTTTTCTATACGTGCTGGCGGTACAACGTGGATTTTTACCGGCGCGATCCTTCGTTCCAGCGAAAGTTCAACTTCGGCGTCCCGCTCTATTACTACCTGATGGGCCGCCGGATGTTCGGTAAGGCGATGAAGTATCCGGCCCTTCGCCTCGCGCATTTTTCAGAGAAGTTTCTTAGCCGGCGTCTTTACTTGAACCTCGACGACCCGCCGAAACAGCGAGTTCCAGAGACCGTCGACATTCCCGTCGAGCGTGCCCGGCCCGCGATCCCCGTGTTGGCTGATTAAGAGAAAATAGAAATGCCCGCACGCGCGAGCATTAACAGAATGAAATGGTACTCGTGCGATCTCAAAAGATGAGTCTGTTCGCCGTGCCCGAATAGCAGCCGCCAAACAAAGTATTGTCGTTGGAATCGAGCCCCTCGAACCTGCCGTTCTCCGTAAAAAAATTTCCATCCCGACTGAGCGACAGTACCGATCGCATCCTTATCCTGAATAGAACTGTCCGGCCTTCGAACTCGTAATGGATATTTCCGTACCTGTACTCGCGTCCGGCAAGCTTCTTCCAGGTTCCCGCTCCGGTCGTCCGGTACGGTCCCGACAATGGAAACGTGTCTTCCGTGTGCATTGTCCCGCCTCAAAAACTTGCAGTCGGTTATTCCCGTTCGGGTTTATAATGCGGAGAATGCTAATCGCGGCTGTAACAGACGGCTCACACATCACCAGGCTTTTACACGAATGGAATGCAGGCCGACCAGAAGTTCTGGACGAGCTTATGCCCCTTGTATACGGAGAACTTTATCGGTTGGCGGACGCTTATCTTCGAGGCGAGAATTCCGGACATACACTTCAGCCGACGGCGCTCGTGAACGAAGCCTACTTAAGATTGACGGGCGGAACTCAGACAGAGTGGCACGACCGGCGTCATTTCTTTGCTGTCGCCGCGACGTCAATGCGCCATGTTCTGGTCGATCATGCCCGGGCAAAGCTCCGGGACAAACGAGGCGGCAACAATATTCGGGTTTCACTCCACGAAGGTACGATCGTTTCCGGAAGCAAAGGTGGAGTCGATCTGATAGCTTTAGACGAAGCCCTGGTCAGGCTAGCGAAACTCGATCGGCAACAGGCGTCAGTCGTCGACCTGAAATTTTTTGCCGGATTGGCCCTCGATCAGACCGCGGACGCGCTTGATATTTCGCGAGCAACTGTCGCACGGGAATGGGAATCGGCACTGTCTGCCTTTTCGTGAATTAACAAAATAGATGGTCAGCCTCGATCCTCAAAAATGGCCGCGCGCGAAAGAGATCTTTCATGCTGCTTTAGATCTTCAGCGTGACGATCGCGGACGGTTTCTGGATGAGCAATGCGGCACCGACGATGACCTTCGCCGCGAAGTGCTTTCCCTACTCGACTCTTCCGATCTTGTCGGCAGTTTCTTGCAGGATGATGCAGCCGCTTCCGCTTTACCGGCTTCCCACACTCTGCATCCCGGTAAAACTTTCAGTCATTACACGATCAAGAAACTGCTTGGCAAAGGTGGGATGGGGGAAGTCTATCTGGCCAGCGATGAAATGCTAAAGCGAAATGTCGCGGTCAAATTTCTACCCGCCAAACTGACTGGTGATAAAGATGTATCGCGCCGGTTTCAACAAGAAGCATTTGCAGCGTCGGCCCTCAATCATCCAAACATTCTTACCATTTATGAGATCGGCGAAGCCGACGGTTCCAGCTTTATCGCATCCGAATTCATCGACGGTGAAACGCTGCGAGAGAAATTGAGCCGCGGTATCTTGGCCGTTGAAGAATCACTCGACATTGCGGTCCAAACGGCGGCAGCACTTTCCGTCGCGCACGAAGCGGGGATCATTCACCGCGATATAAAGCCGGAAAATATAATGGTGCGCGGCGATGGGTTGGTGAAGGTTCTCGATTTTGGCCTCGCCAAACTTTCGGTCGGGCTGCTCGGTGCAACCTCGGATGCCGAAACGCAGCCCCACCTTCAAACGCAGTCCGGATTCATAATGGGCACGGCCGGTTATATGTCGCCGGAGCAGGCTCGCGCCCAAAAGGTCGATGCCCGAACCGATGTATGGAGTCTCGGCGTCGTACTTTATGAAATGATATCGGGCCGCCAACCATTCTCCGGCGAAACGGTGACGGATTCGATCGTCGCGATCGTCGACAAGGACCCGCCGTCGTTGAAAGATATCGCACCGGTTTCGATCCCGGACGGACTCGATCAAATAGTCACGAGGGCGCTTCGCAAAAAGCCCGACGAACGACACCCATCGGCTCGCGAACTCCATAATGATCTGAAAGCGTTGCGCCGAACGATCGAGATAGAGTTCCATCTCGGGCACTCAGGTCGTTCTCTCGAGGAAGGAGCACGGACGATGCGCCTCGCCGTTGAAACACCCGCCGCGTCTGCTGGCTCCTCAGGTATTTTTTCTCGCCGGCCCTACGTTGTTCTTGCTGTCGCGGTCGTTCTTATCGTCCTATCTACCGCCGGTTTCTATATGTGGCGTATGCGGCCCGCTGCCCAGACTGCCGCAACCGAGATCAAGTCGCTTGCCGTTCTACCCCTCAAGTCGCTCGACACAGGCGAAAATTATTTGGGACTCGGCATCACCGACGCAGTCATCCGACGGATCAGTCAAACGGGCGAGCTGATCGTGCGGCCCACCAGCGCAGTTCGGCGCTACTTGAATCCGGATACCGATGCACTCTCAGCGGCACAGGAGTTGAATGTCGATGCGGTGCTCGATGGCAGCGTGCAGCGTGCTGACGACCGGTTGCGTGTCACGATTAATCTTCTTCGAGTGAGCGATGGCCGGTCACTCGGTACCGATCAATTCGACCTCCAAGTGACAGACATTTTCGCGATGCAAGATGCGGTCGCACAGAAGGTGGTTTCCCGATTGAGGCTGCAGCTGGATCCGGCGCAGCAGGCCCGGCTGACCAAGCATTCCACGTCGAACTCGACGGCTTACGAATTTTATCTAAAAGGCATTTACAACCTTGATCAGCGTCTCACGCAGGACAAGGCACGGGCAGAAGTAACGGTAGATTTTTTTAAGAAGGCGATCGACGCCGACCCGGATTTTGCTTTGGCATACGCGCAGCTTGCCTATGCATATGCTCTCCTTGCGGTGTTCATCGATCCGACCGAGGTGAGCTGGGCCCCGTTAGCAAAGACCGCGGCAGATCGCGCCGAGTCCCTCGATCCTCAGCTTGCCGAGACCCACATCGCACGGTTTCAGCTTTTGTTTAGTGAGTTCGGAGGCTATAAGGACGGAGCCGCCATCCGTGAGGTCGTGCTGGCACAAAAGCTGGATCCAAACGTTGGGCACGAACACCTTGGTTATCTTTTTGCTCACGTCGGGATCGAGGATCTTGCTGACATCGAATTGCAGAGGGCGGCTGAGATCGACCCGACAAGTGAATTTATAAAACAGATAACGCTCAACATGTACCTCATCAATGGCCGTTATGACGATTGGCTTGCGGGATATGAAAAGCTGTATCCCGGCGCGCCGCCAAATGATGTGGCCTACTTCCTCGGCGCTGGCCATCTCGAAGACGCGCAGAAAGCGATCGATGAAACTCAAAAAACTATCGAGGCGGGCACTGCGATCCCTCTCCTGGCAGCGGAGCTTCCGGCGAAAAGGGCGATTCTGCATGCGTTAAAAGGAGAGTTCGCAGCCGCCGAGTCCGAGATACCAAATATTCTTGCCAAGTACCCCGCTAAGGACCCCACCTATCATCACGCGACTTATGACATCGCGGCCGTATACGCGCTCGAGGGCAAGACGGCGGAGGCGCTCAAGTGGTTGCGGGAGACAGTCGCGACAGGCTTTCAGCCATACGAAAGAATAAAACGCGACCCATTTCTGGATCGAATCCGCGGATCATCCGAGTTCATTCAATTTGCTGCGGAGATGAAGGCTCAGAACGAACGTTATCGCGAAGAGTTTAGGCCCGAAACAATTCGGTGAGCGATAGAAAACCGTGCGTTCGACTATGTTACTCTTTGGCTAATTTTCGTAGCGGGTCAGTTTTAACTTTGCGACTTAGCGGTTTTGCGTGAAACCGGCGCCGAGAATTATTAA
>JBDTMK010000104.1:0-9439 GCA_039934315.1 Pyrinomonadaceae bacterium
CTCAACTACAAGGAAGTTGTAAGGATCATCGAGCAAACGCTTCTGGCTCTCGAGTTCGCGCACAAAAAAGGATTCGTCCATCGCGATATCAAAGAGCAGAACATACTCGTCGACGGAAGTTATCCCAACTATCTGGCCAAGCTCACGGATTTCGGCCTGTCAAAAAGTTACAAGCAGACGGGTATGAGCGGCGTCACCATGGTGGGAGATGTGGCGGGGACGATCGCTTACATGCCGCCGGAGCAGGTCCGCGACTTTAAGGAAGTTCGTCCGCCGTCAGACATCTACGCGATAGGTATGACGGCATACAGCCTTCTGACCGGTGCGCATGCGCTGGATATCAGTCCGAAGGCCGGTGTCGCCGAAACGGTGAAGGCGATTTTCGAGAAACCGATCATTCCAATATCGAGTCGTCTTCCCGACGTTCCTTCGCGGGTTGCAACTGTTTTCGAAATGGCTTTGGCGAAACAGGTAGATCGGCGCTGGCGGACGGCTGGTGAAATGCGTGAGGCGTTGCTAAGCGCGGTGGAGGGAATGTGACTCGTCAGGCCAGTCCGTAATTTTAGTCCCCGCCAGAATAAAACCTATCAGCACCCAGAGATGCCTCGTGTCCTCGAAGGATCCGGTAAGCCCGTCGTAGAAAAACGCGGTGAAGAAAGCGATTCCAAAGCAGCGGAGAATATACCTTCCATTTTCATCGTCGGTCGACCGGGCGAGTGCGAGATTCATTGTCACAACGACTATCGCTGCGATCGCAGCAAGTCCGAAAAACCCAGCCTGGGCGGCCACGCTCAGGAATGTGTTGTGTGCGTCGGTAAGCAGGCTCCACGTGCCGTCGTAATTGTGAAAAGCTACATTCGCGACGGCAGTTCCGAGTCCGTTACCGGTTAGCGGAGCGGAAAGGAAAGTATGCACAGCCTCGCCCCAGACCTGAAAGCGGGAGGACGGTTCGAGCCCCAAAAAAAATGACGATCCCCCCTGATTAATGAGAGCGAAGGGAGCCACGGCGAGAAAGGCGATCGCCACCACAGAGCCGAAGATTAACGATGCCCGCGCAATCGTCCTGCTCGGACTTGTGATCCAGATCCAGAGCCCTGCCGCTAAAGCGAATCCTCCAAGTGCGATCGATACTGTGAACAACGCACAAACTCCGATCGTAAAAATCAACGCTGCCGCTACCCCGTTCGAAACCCATCGCATCCTCGCAGAAAGTAGGGCGAATGCAAGCGTGACTGTGAGGTAGTTGCAAAACATGCTCGCCGAAATGAATGTTGAGCCGATTCTTGGAAAGTTGCCGACGGGGACAGCGCCGTAGTGATATATAAGATCCGGAAGGAAACGGTTATCTGGGAGAAAGTAGAAAAGGAATATTCCGGTCAATGCTGAGAGAAGTGGGACGGTCGATCCGGCGAGCCAGACGAGAATGGAAATTCGTAGGCGGCTGAAAGTTGTGACCAAGTTGGACGTAAGTACTGCGAGAAGGATCAAATATGCAGACCCGGGAAGCCGCCCAAAACTGAGGCGCGGATTTACGGAAAAAAATGACGAGATCGTGAGGGTCAGAAAAAACCCCGCAAAGATCAAAAACTCCCAGCGCCATCGAAAGTCGCATCGTCCTTCGGCGATAGCGCCAAGCCAAAGGAGAATTACGGCTGGGAACAAAAGATCCGTTGGCGTCAGCTCCGCGAGGCCGACGTCGACTGACGGTTTCATCAACCCAAGCGAAAAGACCAGCAGCAGGTACAATCCAAAAACGATACTGCTGATAAGTCCTGTCTCAAGTTTAGACATTTCAGAGGGTCTTAGTGATCTTTGCCAAGGAGCGGGGCTCGTCCGGATCGAGGCCTTTCGCTTCGGAGAGATGAGCCGCGAAAAGTTGAGCCGGGATTATGAAAGGTATCGGGGAAAGAAACTCGTCGATCTCCGCCGGAAGTTTTATCTGATGAGTTGCAAGTTGACCGACCTTCTCATCGTTGGTGATAGAAAGGGAATCGGCGTGGAGTTCATGAAGGCGGTTGAGGAGATCGACGCTGCTTTGTTGCGTCACGCCTTTTGGCGCGAAAAGTATTACGGGGAAGCGGCGTTCGACTATCGCCAGGGGGCCGTGAAAAAAATCCGCTGACGAAAATCTTTCGGCTACGACGTAACAGGTCTCCATCAACTTGAGGGCTAGCTCGTACGAGTTTCCGTAATTCATTCCGCGTCCAACCACGACGCAGTT
Source organism: Pyrinomonadaceae bacterium (assembly GCA_039934315.1). GTDB lineage: Bacteria > Acidobacteriota > Blastocatellia > Pyrinomonadales > Pyrinomonadaceae > OLB17. The sequence goes on from JBDTMK010000104.1 coordinate 2,222, forward strand.
TTCCATAAAGATATAACGTTGAACCGTTTCTTTAACCTTTTCTTCAAGTTCAAGTGCCTTCTGCGTAAACCCCGGTATCTTATGAAAATCAAGGCGCTTGTCTCCCATGGCATTGGCCAGCATATAGAAATGAAGCATCTGGCCGGTATATGTCTTTGTCGCTGCGACGCTCTTTTCACGACCGGCATGAATGAGAAGAGTTTCGTCAGTGATCCTGGACATTGACGACGAGCCTTCGTTCGTTATTGCTATCGTAAACGCTCCGAAAGATTTTGCCTGTTCGAGAACATGGTTAATGTCATCGCCCTCGCCGGACTGTGACACGCCGATCACAATGGCCCGCTTTAGCCGCATCTTGGCGTTGTAGAGCGTGAAGACGGACGGGGCCGATAATGAGACGGGAATACCGGTCGTGACCTCAAGGAGGTAGCGGCCGAAGAGAGCGGCATTATCGGAACTTCCACGGGCGACCAGGATGATGAGATCGATTTCCTTCTGACGGAGAAAATCGCCGAGTTTGATCATCTTCTCGCGCTCGGCCGCGATCGTACGTTCGAGAACTGCCGGCTGCTCGGCGATCTCTTGAAGCATTAAGGACATAAGGATGTTGAAGAAGAAAGACGACCAAATAATAGCATTCGTTCCGGCGCGAAGGCACTTCAACTCCGACGATTACCGATCTGTTCTATTTTGGGTTGACGGGATCTTCAGCGTCAATGATGCGCTTTTCTGATAGGTCGGTTAGCACAGAGTTTATTGCACCGCCGAGAAGTAGGGCGAGGCCGGTTATGTACATCCAGAGCATCAGAATGATCACGGCACCAAGCGAACCGTAAGCTTTGTTGTAGGTGTTGAAGTATTGCAAGTAGAGCCGGAATATTGAGCCGAACACGATCCACACGAGAATCGCCGTGATCGCTCCCGGACTGATCCACACCCAGTGAAACTTCTTGAAATTCGGAAGCCAACTGTAAACCACCGCTGTCGAAAAGATCATGACGACGACGATCGCTGCCCACTGGGTCGCTGACACGATCCACGGTGAGGAGACTTCGAGCCCCATTCCTGCGAGAGCCGCTTTGCCGAGCGTCCAGCCGGCGGTGACGGCGGCCAATCCGATGGCGAGCAAGAGAATAAACAAAAACGTCAGGACCAGCGACTGAAGCTTAGTCTTCCACCAGGGTCGGGTCTCCTTTACTTCGTAAACGCGGTTGAGTGCGATCCGCAGGCTATCGATACCGGCGGAGGCCGACCAAAGTGTTACCAGTGCGCCGATTGTCAGCTTGCCACCGGAACTGCTTTTGATTATCTCGTCCATTGTTGTTTGAACGAGGTGATAGGCGCTTCCGGGCATGATCTGCGCAAGGTACTGGTAGAGCTGTCCCCGTAGTTCATCAGTTGATTCGAGGACCATTCCGAAGAGAGTCACGAGAAATAGAAGCAGGGGGAAAAAGGCAAACGAGAAGTAAAACGCGACCTGGGCGGAGGCGCTCATTACATCGGTCTCAAAGAACTTTTCGTAGAGCTCGTTAAGAAAGAACTTAAGCCCGAAATTCTTGAAAAAAGCCATTGAATTTGATTATCGAAATTCGCGGTGAGCATGGCAACAGCTATTTCTATTTAATGTCGCTTTTATACAATCGCGGAACGCGGCGGCCTATGCCGCATGTTATCTCATAGGAGATCGTTCCGGTCGCGCGAGCCAGATCTTCGGCCGCAATGTGCGATCCGTCGTTCTCGCCTATCAGCGTTACTTCATCCCCGACCTGGACGCCTTCGACGTCTGTTATATCGAGCATTGTCCAGTCCATAGAGACGCGCCCGGCGACCGGGGCGTAAGAGCCGCGAACGATTGCACGCCCGATATTTGAGAGGGTGCGGCGATAACCATCCTGGTAGCCGATCGGAACTGTTGCGATCACAGAATCTCTCTGCGTTGCGAAGGTGCGTCCATACCCGATGGTTTCGCCGGCCGGGACTGACTTTAATTGCGCGATTTTCGAATGCAGGGACATCACCGGTTTGAGCTCAGGTTTTGCGACGCCGCCCGGCAGCACGTCACCGCCCAATCCGTAAAGGATTCCGCCAAGCCGCACGAGATTGCCCCGTGATGCCGGGTGCACCACCGCACCGGGGGAGTTCGCCAGATCTAGATATGCCGGCGAAAAGCCTTTCTCCCGGAATATCTCTACTGCCGAATTGAAGCGCTCGATCTGAAGATTGGTAAAGTCCGTCTGCTCCAGATTGTCGGCCGCAGCGAAGTGAGTCATAACACCTTCAACCCGTAAATGGGTCAGTGCTCTCAACCGTTCTGCAAAATCGGTGACCTCATCGAAACGAACTCCGATGCGTCCCATTCCGGTGTCGACTTTCACGTGAATAGAAACGTCGGTGCCGCGACTCGCCGCCGCCTCGTTCAATATTGCGGCCTTCTCGAACTGGAAAATCACCGGTGTGAGACCGTAGTTCAGAGCGAGAGTTTCCTGGCCCTCCCAGAATCCGCCGAGGCATAGTAGGGGTTTTCCAATCCCTGCCTTTCGCAGCTCTACTCCCTCTTCAGGAAGCGCGACTCCGAACCAATCCACTCCCTCGGCCTCTAGGCGCCGAGCGCACTCAACAGCTCCGTGACCGTAAGCGTCGGCTTTGACGACGGCCATATATTTAGGGCCGGGCCCTATGAAATCTTTGGCTGATCGGAAGTTGAATGCGAGATTGTCGAGGTTGATCTTGGCCCACGTCGGCCGGTGCGAAATAATTTCACTCATTGAGTAACGATTGCGTCGACTTTGAGCTGGTTTCAGTCGATCTAACTTCTCAGGAGTCGCGGCTTAGACGGTTAAAGAAAAACTTCCACTAACTTAAGAGATTACCTTTAATACAGTTCGAATCTGCATTAACTGTCTCAGTCGCGACCCCTAAAGTAAATCTACAAGGGTATGTTCCCGTGTTTCTTCAGCGGGTTCGTATCACGCTTATTTTGAAGCAGCGATAATGCCCGAATAAGCTTTGGTCGCGTGAGCGCCGGTTCGATAACTTCATCGACAAAGCCCCGCTCGGCAGCTACGTACGGGTTAGCAAACTTTTCGTTGAATTCATTTACAATTCTCTGACGGTTTTCTTCGGGATTTGTCGTATCGGCCAATTCCTTTCGATAAAGAATACCCACTGCACCTTCGGCTCCCATCACCGCGATCTCGGCCGACGGATAGGCGAAGTTAATATCGGTCCGGATGTGCTTCGACGCCATGACGCAGTAAGCGCCACCGTATGCTTTTCTCGTTATGACTGTGATCTTCGGGACGGTCGCTTCGGCAAACGCGTAGAGCAACTTTGCTCCGTGGCGAATGATTCCGAAGTGCTCCTGATTCACGCCAGGGAGAAAGCCGGGAACATCTTCGAAGGTTATCAACGGAATGTTGAAGCAGTCGCAGAACCTTACAAACCTCGCAGCTTTCACTGAGGCGTCGATATCAAGAACCCCGGCAAGAAACGCCGGTTGATTAGCAACGATGCCGACCGAATAGCCGCCCAATCGCGCAAAGCCGATGACAATGTTCGGAGCGTAATGTTCCTGCACCTCGAAAAAATAACCGTCATCAACGACTGGTTTGATAATGTCCCGGATGTCGTACGGCTGATTCGAAAGCTCCGGGACGACCGAATTCAAACTTCGATCAGCCCGATCGGACGGATCGTTCGTCGGAACAAATGGCGGGTTATCCATATTGTTCGAGGGGATGAACGACAACAGTTCTCTCGTAATCCGCAACGCGTGCTTGTCCGAGTCGGCCGCGAAATGAGCGACCCCCGATTTCGCATTGTGCGTCATCGCACCGCCGAGTTCCTCTTTCGTCACTTCCTCATGCGTCACAGTCTTGATCACGTCGGGCCCGGTGATGAACATGTAGGACGTGTTCTTGACCATAACGTTGAAGTCGGTGATGGCCGGCGAATAGACTGCGCCTCCGGCACATGGGCCGAGTATGCAGCTGATCTGCGGGATCACGCCGCTTGCCAAGGTGTTCCTCAAGAAGATGTCTGCGTAACCCCCGAGACTGACGACACCTTCCTGGATCCTCGCGCCGCCCGAGTCGTTGAGCCCAATGACGGGTGCTCCCGTCTTCATCGCAAGGTCCATAATCTTGCAGATCTTCTGAGCATGGGTCTCGGAAAGTGAACCGCCGAAGACGGTGAAGTCCTGCGCGAAAATAAAAACCTCGCGTCCGTCTACGAGGCCGTGACCCGTGATAACCCCATCGCCCGGAAATTGTTGCTCTTCCATTCCGAAGTCCGTAGATCGATGGACAACGAACTTGTCGAATTCTTCAAAGCTGCCTTCGTCGAGAAAAAACTCAATTCGTTCGCGGGCCGTCAACTTGCCGCCCGCCTTTTGCTTTTCGACTCTTTCGGCCCCGCCGCCTTGTTCGGCTAGTAGCGATTTCTCTTTGAGAAGCTCCAATTTGTTCATCGGACGTGTTTCGGGTTTCATAGTTATCGGGAAGTAAGGTAGCGCGTCATTTCCAAATTCATCATCTCTTTGCGACTTTGCGTGAACACTCGCGTCGAGTCCCGATCGATGGTGTTCACGCAAAGACGCTAAGACGCAAAGGTTCGATCGAATGTCACTGGAGCAGCTTTTATTGAAACTCACTCACTGCCGGAAGTGCTACGACATTTTAGCCTAAATTGTCCTTCAATCAACGCTGCCTCGCGGAGAGGCTTGATTGCCCTTTGATCGGACCGATGGTAAAACTAGCTCGATGCGAGGGACAGCACAGATATCAAGCCGCGACAATGCGAACCTCAAAGAGGCCAGGCGGATCCGCGACGGAAAGCAACTCGACAAGATCTTTATAGAAGGAGCTCGTCTGGTAGCGGAAGCTATCCGGTCGCGACTTGAGATTGAAATGTTGTTTCTGTCCGACGGCGGAATGACGCGGGCCGAGGAACTTCTTGGGACGGAACTTCCTGGAGAGCTTTTTGAGCTGACCGACTCCGCGTTCCACTCGATCGCCGACACGGTTACATCACAGGGTCTCGTCGCAATCGCCAGACGCCCACCAACAGGACGTAGCGAAGTCGAGAAAGGATTGGCTACGACCTCCACGCCGATCGTAACTTTTCTTCATCAAACGAATAATCCATCTAACCTGGGTGCGGTCGTTCGGACATCGGAAGCGGCGGGTGCTTCCGGCCTGATCGTTTCAGCGGGTTCAGCGGATGCGTTTTCGCCAAAGGCATTGAGAGCGGCGATGGGTTCGAGCTTGAGACTACCGATTTGGACGGACGTCGAACTGGGCGAAGCATTGGAGTGGGCGGATCAAAACAATCTTCAGACCGTTGCGACCGAAATCGGTGCGACAAGATCATACGCAGACATAGATTGGAAACGGCCGAGTATTCTTCTATTAGGCTCGGAAGCACACGGTCTATCCAAAGCGGGCCTTGAGCATGTCGATGAGAAAATAGTGATACCGATGGAGAGATCGGTCGAGAGCCTCAACCTTGCAGTAGCCTGCGGAGTGATTCTTTTCGAAGCCCGCAGGCAGAATTCGGCGGGCTAGCGAATCGGCAAGGCTGGCGCAGACGCCGCTGAATTACTGTTGGCCGGGGCCGCGAAATTACTGTTAGTCGAAGTCGCGGAATTACTGTTCGACGATGTCGCTAATCTGGCGGTCGCGATATCTCTGGTAAAATTTTCTGTAGCTTGTGGGCTCTCGATTATGGCCAGAGCCATTGAGATTTCTGCCGCGAGCGTCTTCGCGTTCAAGGGGTCAGCGGTCGCCAGCCGATTTCTGGAATCGCTGAATGCCCGCTTCGCTTCCCAATACTTATTCGTCAGCATGTAAGCCCTGCCCATCAAAAAATAATCTTCCGGAGTCTGCATGCTTGCCGCTTCGGCGTTAATGTAACCGGCCGGGTCTTTATCGACCAGTCGTCGTCCATCCTCAAAAGCAGTGAGTGAAGTATTGTTGCTCTTCATCTCCGTTATCGCAGGTGTCGGCTCGACGACCGGTTCAGGCTGAGACTTAAGCCAGTAGTAATATCCCGCTACTCCGAGCAGGCCGCCCAATACCAAAAACAAAAGAGCGGGCAAGATGCTGGAAAGAATACCTGGCGATTCAACTTCGGCGACGACCGGTGCAGTATAAGGGCGAATTGCCGGAGCAGAAGCAGGAGCAGCAACTTGTATTGCCGGCTGCTGGGCGGGCACGATCACGCTCGACGATGAATAATCCTGCAGGTCGGATCGCGATGTGTCGTCGTCCGCTCGATCCGCCGCGTCCATAAGATACGACTGATCATCCAGTTCATCGAGAGCGATTGTTTCACTGGTCGAAAAGCCTTCTTCCTCTGAATCGACGGTGCTCTCGAAAGGCGATCGAGCTGTCGCGACCGTCGCTTCTTCGCTGTCACCCGCACCGGCGGCCGCAGAAGATTCTTTTGCCGGCTCGCCAGTCACCCGCACGACGACAGCCGTCAAATTATCTTCAGCGCCGCGCGCGTAGCAAATTTCCTTAAGCCGATCGCAGATGCTGGATGGATTTCCGTTCGAGAGAAGCCCGCCTATCTCGGCATCGTCAACATGTCGGGTGATGCCATCCGAGCACAACAGGAATGTTGTCCCGGGCTCGACCATGATGGTTTTCAAATCGATATCAACACCGGACTCCGCACCGAGCGCACGGCTGATAATATTTTTGCTGGGGTGATTTGCGGCTTGCTCTGGCGTCATCCGCCCCGCACGAACTTCTTCTTCAACTACGGAGTGATCATTTGTTTCGCGCAATAAATTGCCATTGTGGTCAAGCCGGTATGCTCTCGAGTCGCCGACGTGCCCGATCGTTGCGATGTTTCCGTAAACGTGGAGTGCGACGATCGTCGTCGCCATTGAGTCGAGCTGCGGGAGCTCGGTCGCCATTTGATAGATCGCCCCGTTGGCCCGCTCGATCGCGGCCCGCATTACATCTTCCGCGTCGAGGTCCGCCGACTGATTGATAAACGCTTCGCCGAGTATCTCGACTGCCATCTGCGAGGCGACATCGCCCGCCTGAGCGCCGCCGACCCCGTCGGCAACGGCGTACACGCCGCGCTCTTCGAGGACAAGAAACGAATCTTCATTCTCCGGACGTTTCTCGCTCAAGCCCCGATCCGAAATCGAGGCCGACGTAATGTTAAAGTTATTCTCCATCTACGAATCTCCGGGCGAACAAACAA